>CALIKW010000055.1 GCA_938017915.1 uncultured archaeon
ATTGAAGATAAGTTAAAATCTCCCTTAAATCCTCTTTTTAAACCAAGCTCCTTAAGCTTTTTTTCATCAATTTTCCACCTATCTTTTTCTTTAAAACAATAACTAACAGAGGGAATTGTGTGCAAAACAGGAATGGAATAAATTTCATATTCTTTACTCTCATCTATCAAACTAACTTCATCCCCTTCTAAAGGAGTATTTATTGCTTTAATCGGAAACCTGCATCCAAAATACCCAAGCTTTAAAATGTTTGGAACAAACTTTTCTGCTTCTGGACCAAAAATTTTTAGTTCTTTTTTTCTTTTTTCTAGGTTCATGGTTTGAATTAAAGGAATTAGACCAGCAAAATGGTCAGCATGCCAATGCGTGATAAAAATTTTATCAATTTTCATAAAGCTTATGTTAGCTTTCATGAGTTGTAACTGAGTTCCTTCACCACAATCAAAAAGCAAAGTATCCTTTTCTTCTCCAAAATATTCTATAGTAATTGAGGGATGATTTCTTTCTTTACTTGGAATCCCTGATACAGTGCCTAAAAAAGTTACGATTATCATAATTAAATTTGAGAAAAAAATTAGATTAAGCTTTCCTTTTCAAAGTACTTTCTTAAAAATATCCCAAAATTTTTATCTTCCTTAACAATTTCCATTATTTTTTCATTTTCACAGATTATTTCAAAATTTTTAGATATTTCTTCTGCCACATAATTCGGAATTCCTTTAGCTTTTAAAATTTTTACATCTTTATTTAAACTATCAAAAAGCTTTTCTCTTGCAGTTAAAAACTTCCTTTTGACTTCAAAGCACCACTTGTTGTTTTCTATAAAAGGCCCGACCAAAGCTTCTCCCTTATACTTCTTCAAAAACCTTTCTGAATCATCTAAATCAAAAATTTTTGGCCCAACTCTTTTTTGAACAAAGGGTAGTTTTGAAACTTCCATCTCGAATAAAATTATTGCGTTCTCTTTTTCATCAGTATATACATCTTTTCTCAAAACCACAAATTCATTTTCTCTTAAAATTTTTTCCATTCTTTCAGCAGTCCTTCTCAACTGAGGCCACAAAATATCTGGCACAACTTTGGGTGCTTTGAATTTAAGCAAAATTATTTCAGTCCTTCTCTTAATTTGATTTAATATGAGCTCACTCTCTTCTATCGGCTTAATTTCCCTTGGAAAGAAAAGCTTTCCGTTTGGGTTTAATAAGAATTCCTTTGCAATTTTTTTGAAAATATAAAAGTTTTCTGAAGAAAGTGCTGCAGCAACATTTCTTTCTTTATCAACTGGATCTATAACTATTAAAGGCTCTTCCTTAAACTTTTTTCTCAACTTTGGATATTCGCTAACTTTGTAAAATCCCTCTAAGTCAATTATTTCTCCTGGCTTCCAGTTAACACAATTTTTAAGTAGTTCAATAAACCTCTTATAGTAAATTATTAAAAGTTCGCACAAATAGCCTGAAAAGCCTTGGGTTTTTGCATCAGCTCCATATATCCCATTAGCTTTTAAAAACTGCTTTAAAAGCCTTACTTCATCACTCATAAAACTACTTAAATTTTTTTCAACATACTTTACGTGAAACGGTGTTCTGTCTACTGCAGACTTAATTTTTTCTGGACTTTTTACTTCATAGCACGGCACAATATCTACTCTTATCCCCTCAACTTCACCAGAAACATAAGGATGTTGGGCATACTCTATTTTATACTTTCCTTTAACCCTTTCCATAACTTCTTTTCCAATCATCAATCCAAATTCTTCAAGCTTTTTTTCTGGAAGGTTTGGAGGTAGAAGAATGAAAACATCAAATTCCATCTTATCAGCAAGCCACGTATCTCTTGTAATACTTCCAGCTAACATAGCTTTTCCGCCAATTTTTCTTGCTTCTTTTCTTGCTATCTCTAAAACTTTATTGGCTATTTTATTCAGCTTTTCTTTTTCTTGTGGTTTTGGCTTAATGTAAGCTAAAACCTCCTTAAAAACCTTTTCATATTCTTCCATCTTTTAACCTTATTTGATATTTAAAAATCAGAATATAAATTTAGTCCAAAATTTTTGAAACATATGGTCCATCGTAAAAATAGCCTTGCTTTAAAAAATATTGTTTTACACCAACTCCAGCTATTACAACAATTTTTTTCTTATCAAACTCTTCCTTTGCTATTCTTTCAGCCTCTGCTAGCAATCTTTTTCCATATCCTTTATGTTGCCATCCTTCCCCTTTTTCTCCAACAGCTAAAGTTCTTCCGTAAGTATGCATTTCCCTAACGATTGCAGAAGGCTTTTCATTTATCTCTTTTCTGTGAGCTTTTTCTGATGGTATTCTTAACCTTAAAAATGAAATTAAAATATTTTGCTTTACATCCTCAAAAGAAAGGAATATTTCTTTTCCGTTAGAAGCTTCATATTCTCTTCTCACAAGCCTTATGTTTTCCTCTTTTGGTTTTAAACCAAATTTTTTCTCCATATGTCCAACTTCTCTACACCTTGTGCACTTACATCTTTCTCCAGTTTTTATTAATTCTTTAAAAAGAATTTCCCTTAAATTTCCAATCTTGGGCCCGGCATAAACTTCATTCAAAGAATAATCCCTTAAAATCCTCCTTATCCTCATAAAAGGTGGAATTTTTCTTTTAACTTCAACCAAAAGCTTAATGGTTTCCTCTTCGCTCATAGGTTTATATTCTCCATTCTTCCACATCTCATACAACTTAGTACCTTTTAAAACCATAGTAGGATATATTTTTAATTCGTCTGGAATAAAGCTAGGATTTGTAAAAACATTTTCAAACATTTCCAAGTCTTTTTCAAAAGAAGAGCCTGGTAATCCTGGCATTAAATGTAGAACAACTTTAAACCCAGAATCTTTTGATATCCTTATAGCATCTTCTATATCATTAACAGAATGTCCTCTGTTAGCAATTTTAAGCACATCCTCAAAGATTGATTGAGCTCCGATTTCAATTCTTGTTATACCCATTCCAAGCATTTTATCAATATGTTTTTCTTTACAAAAATCAGGCCTTGTTTCTACGCTTAATCCAACGCATCTGTTTCCTGCACTTTCGTTTAACTTTTTTGCGTCTTCAAGATTTTTGCTTTCTTTTTCGTTCAAAGCATCAAAAATCCTTTTAATAAACCATTCCTGATACTCTTCCTCAAAACCTGTAAAAGTACCTCCAACCACTATTACTTCAAACTTATTTCCGCTTTTACTTAAATGCCCCATAGCTTTATAATGTTCTATTCTATTCTTTGTTTGAAGAAACGGATCATAATTGTTAAGCAATGCTCTTCTTATAACAGGTTCTGTACCTATATAGCTCTTAGAGGCATTTTCAGAAGTTGGGCAATATATGCATTTCCCCCAAACACATTCTTTTGGCTTTACTGCTACAGTAATAATTAAAACACCAGAAATTGACCTAACAGGTCTTTTTAAAAGTATTTCTTTAAAAGTTTTCCTTTCATCTTCGCTACAATACCTTAATATTTCAACCTTTTTTGGAATTCTTTTAAGGTTGTATTTTTTGCTAATTTCTTTAATTTTTTTATTTGCATTTTTTGAATCTTTTTTAAGAGCTTCTATTATTTCTCTTATCGCCTTTTCCATAAAATCACCTTTTTTAAAAAGAATTTTTAATATTAACTTTACTTATTTTTAATTCACTACTTTAGAATAGTAAAATTTATATATCACCACTTACTAATGATAAATATGAAAGAAAAAGAATTAGAAGCACAAATGTTTGAAGAGCAGCTTTTCCGAGCAAAGCAAGCTTTATTTAAAGCAAGAAGTGTGAGGGAAGTAAAGTTTTTGCAGAATAAGATAAATTATTTAATGAAAAAGCTTAAGAAAAAAAGCTAAGCCTCACAAATACAAACAAAGTTCCCATTATCACAGTAAAATTTTTTGATTTTAAACCCAGAACTAATTAATTCTTCCTCTATTTCCTTTTTACTATATAAATGATAAAACCTTTTGTAAGTTTTGCCATGATAAGTCCATTTTTTATAAGTATCACCAAATTCAAACTTTTTTTCAAAAATGTTTGAGAAGAAATCAATTAAAAATCGTGGAAAATATCTTCTCCAAACAGTTATCAAAATTTTTCCATTTTCTTTCAAAATCTTTTTAACTTCTTTTAAAACTTCTACTCTAAATTTTTTTGTTGGCAAATGGTGCAAAACTCTAGTAAAAATTATGTAGTCAAACGTTTTTTCTTTAAAAGGTAAATTTAAAACATCTGCAACTAGTAAATAAGCATTTAACCCTCTTTTTTTGAGGAATTTTTTTGCCTCCCTTATCATTCCCTTTGAAAAGTCAAAGCCTATGCATTTAAAATCCTTTTCTAAAAAAGGGATTAAATTCCTGCAGTTGCTGCATCCAATATCCAAAATCAAGCCCTGCTTTTTAACAGAATTTGAAAAATCTATAACTTCTGGAAGCGGTTTTGCTCTTAAATGAGACCAAGAATCTGCTATAGTTTCGTAAACTTCCCTTAGTCTTAACCTTTCCTTCAAAATTTCCTCTACTTCCATAATTTAAATTAAGTTTTTAATTTTAATAGCCCCGCCCGGATTCGAACCGGGGTCACAAGCTTTCTTTCTTTTGACCAGAGGCTTGTATGCTTGGCCGCTACACCACGGGGCTTCGAAATAAATTTAAACTCCAACTACTTATTAATTTTATGAAGATCATGGGTGGATGGGAAACACTCAGCTAATTCTATTGTTTTTAATTTAATTTTATTCAGCTTAATTATTAAAGGGGAGGTATAAATGAGAATTTTACAGTTGCATTCAGATTTCATTGAGTACAAACTTGTAAAAAAGGAAATTGCTTATGCTGAAAAGGCTGAAAAAAAAGAGGAAATGTTTAAAGATATACTAGTTTTATTCACTTGCATAGAAAAAAATGATAATGAGGAGATTGCAAAAGAAGCTGTAAATGAAGTTAAAGAGTTCTTGAAGAAAATAAAGCTTAACAAGATTTTAATTTATCCTTATGCTCACTTAAGCAATAACTTAGCAAAGCCTAGGGATGCTTTAGAGATTTTAAAATTTATGGAAGATTACGCAAAGAAGCTTGGTATAGAAACTTACAGATCACCATTCGGCTGGAACAAAGCATTTTCAGTTAAAATTAAAAGCCATCCTTTAGCTGAGCAATTCAAAATTTTTTATCCAGAAGCAAAAAGAGAAAAAATTTCAAAAGCTTTGGAAGCTGAGGAGAAAATAAAATCATCTTGGTTTATTTTATCTCCAGAAGGTGAATTAATACCAATAGAAAAATTCGATTTTTCTAAACATAAGAATTTAGAAAAATTTGTAAATTATGAAATTTCTAAATCAAGAATAGTTCAGCAATTTCCTCCCCATGTTAGCTTGATGAAAAAGCTTGGTATTGCTGATTATGAGCCAGGAAGCGATCCTGGAAACATGAGATGGTATCCAAAAGGAAGGTTAATTAAATCTCTCATAGAAGAATGGGTTACAGAAAATGTTATAAATTATGGAGGAATGGAAGTTGAAACTCCAATTATGTATGATCTTCAGCATCCAGCTTTATCAGATTATTTAAACAGATTTCCTGCAAGACAATACATAGTAAGTTCTGAGGATAAAGAGCTTTTCCTTAGATTTAGTGCTTGCTTCGGACAATTCTTAATGGTTAAAGATTTTCAAATTTCCTATAAGAACTTGCCTTTAAGAATATACGAGCTAACAAAGTATAGCTTTAGAAGAGAAAAAAGTGGGGAAATAGTTGGGCTAAGAAGGTTAAGAGCTTTTACTATGCCTGATGTTCATGCAATTTGTAAAGATTTGGAGCAAGCTAAAGAAGAAATGATTAAAAGGTTTGACCTTTCCATTTCGGTTTTATCCGGAATTGGATTAAAAAAAGAAGATTATGAGCTTGGAATAAGATTTACAAGAGAATTTTATGAAAATAATAAAGAGTTTATTCATTTGCTAGTTAAAAAGTTTGGGAAGCCAGCTTTAGTAGAAATTTGGGAAGAGAAATTCTTTTACTTTGTACTGAAGTGGGAGTTCAACTTTGTAGATAATTTAGCAAAAGCTTCAGCACTCTCAACTGATCAAATAGATGTTGAAAATGGAAAAAGGTATGGAATAGAATTTATAGATGAAGATGGAAAGAAAAAGCATCCTATAATTCTTCATTGTTCTCCTTCTGGTGCAATAGAAAGATGCATATATGCTCTTTTAGAAAAGGCATATAGAGAAGAAAAGGAAGGAAAGGTTCCATCCCTTCCTTTGTGGCTTTCGCCCACCCAAGTAAGGATTATTCCAGTTTCTGATAAGTATTTAGAAAATGCTTTAAAAATTTGTAGGATAATAGAAGAGAATAAAATAAGAGTAGACGTAGATGATAGGAACGAAACTGTTGAAAAGAAAATTAGGGATGCTGAGCTTGAATGGATACCATATATTTTAGTTTTTGGAGAAAAGGAAAGTAAATCAAAAAAAGTTTCTGTGAGAAAAAGAGAAGAAGGGAGAATAGAGGAAATGGAAATAAATTCTTTAATAAGCGAAATAAAGGAAAGGATAAAGAATATGCCTTTTAAGTTACTTTCACTTTCAAAGCTAGTTTCTGAAAGACCTCAATTAACTTAATTCTTTTGAATGGTTCCACGCTAAGTTAAATAAGGGCTCTAAAACATTGCTTGCTGCATACTCACTTTTACTCCAAAATGCTATTTCTTGTGCTTCAGGAATTTCCTTAGAATCTGTTAAGCCAAAAATTAATTGGCTTCCATCAACAATGTAAAGTCTTCCTGTTATTGGTGCTTCTTTTCCGACAACTCTTATTTCAGCCAAGCTTCCCAAAGCTTTTATAGCTTCACTCGCACCTTCTGTTTCGTTCAAAGCAATTTTTATTTCAACCCCTCTTTCTTTAGCTTCTTTCAAAATTTCAAAATGATTCCTAAAAAGTTCATTCAGCCCTTCTGCTGTTGTTACTATGTTTATTTTTTTCTTCGCACCCCTAAACATATTTTCCAATTGTTGGAAAATGGAGTATTTTCCCCTTATAGAGCCAGTTATTTCTTCAGGAGGAACAACTTTTATTCCCTTTTTGAAAATATCGCTTAATTCCTTCATTATAGGTGATTTTTTAAGTTCTTCTATTCTTTCTATAGAAGTTTTCAAATCATTTTCTAATTTTTTCTTCACATTTTCTAAGGCTTGCTCAGGAGGAATAGCAACATATTTTATTGGCTTTCCTGGCTGTACAACAACAAAACCTTTTTCTGCCAAGGTTTGAAGAACGTCGTAAGCTCTGCTTCTAGGAACATTAGCTATTTCAGAAAGCTCTCCTGCAGTAGAAGTTCCTCTTGCAAGTAGGGCAACCCATAATTTCCTTTCGTATAAGTTTAATCCTATAGTCTTTAATGCATCCAAAATTTTTTGTGAAATCATCCTATCCTCTGTTTTAACTTAATAGTAATTTAATATTTAAACTTTTTAAAATTAAGATAGTAAAGTTTAAATTCTTATCCAGCCCTTCCTTGAGTTTTGTAAAGCTCTTTAACCCTTTCTAAAGTATCAGCTTCTTCAGGACCTTTATCTTCCCTTAATTTAACAAGTCTAGGGAATCTGAGAGCATATCCAGAATCATAATTCGGCGATTTCTGTATTTCTTGATAAGCAACTTCAACAACTATTTTTGGTTTAGTCCAAACAGTTCTGCCCTCTTCTTTAATTATTAATGGCTTAAGCATTTCTGTCATTTGCTGGAATTGTTCTTCAGTTAAACCAGTTCCCATCATCCCACAAGTTAAGAATTTTCCTGTATCCTCATCCCTGCACGCAAGTATATAGGAGCTTAGCCAATTCGACCTCATACCAGTTCCCCACTCTGCACCTATTATAACTAAATCCAAAGTTTCCATTATTGGTTTAATTTTGTACATTGTTCCCACATGTCTTCCAAAAACATACTTAGCAGAAGGAACTTTAAGCATTAAACCTTCTTGCTTATTTTTTAAAGCATCTTCATAAAATTTCTCTAATTCTTTTGTATCATCAGTAAAAATCATTTTTGAAAGTTGGAATTTCCCTGGAATAACTTTAACTATTTTTTCCAAAATTTTTCTCCTTTCTTTTAAACTTTTTTCAAAAAGCATTTCACCATCAAGGTAAACCAAATCGAATAAGTTAACTTGAGCTGGTATTTCTTCAACCATCTTTTCTATGTCATACTTTCTATGAATTCTTTGGGAAAGAACTTGGAATGGTAAAGGAGTTCCTGTTCTTTTATCTATACCTATAACTTCTCCTTCTACTATGCACTCCTTTGCTTTTAAGCACTCTTTAGCTAATTTAACTATTTCTGGAAATTGCTTAGTAACATCTTCCTGCCTTCGAGTAAAAATCCAAATTTGGCTGTTCTTTTTTTGTATTAAAGCTCTCATTCCATCATATTTCCACTCAGCAATCACTTTTCCAAATTCTTTAATTACCTCTTCTATGCTTTTTGCAGCCAACCCTAACATAACTTGCATAGGTCTTCCAATTTTTACTTTAACTTTTCTTAAACCTTCTTTTCCCTCCTCCTTTGCTATTTTTGCAACTTCACCATAATCTGAAAGAATGTTCCATGCATACTCAACTAATTGAGTTAACTCATCTTTTTCCTCTTCCTTTTTTAAAAGAAAAGCCTCAACTATAGCATCCCTAATTATTCCTTCAGCAACCCCTACCCTTAATTCCTCCAAAACTGTTCTAACAATA
>CALIKW010000056.1 GCA_938017915.1 uncultured archaeon
ATCTTTAATAATTTCTTTATCCTTCTCTCCAACATCGAACCTTATCTTCCAATACTTTTTACCTTCGTTTAAAGAGCCCTTAGCAATATAGTAACCAATCAGTCTCATGAATTCTTTATTAACCTTTATTTCTCTTGGAAATCTTTTTAAAGTTCGTAACTTTATTTCAGGATGATTTTTTATTAAATCAGTAACAACAATTTTCTTGATCATTTTATCGTTGGGAGGAATTCTAGAAGGTATAAGAATGAAATCTCCCACTTTCAATTCATCAGCTCGTTTAGTTACAATTTCTCCGTTATCAAGAGTATAAATTGAATGGCCTAATGTTACTCTTATTTCCCTACCTGTTTCTAGTATTAATTTAAGTAAGGGTTCTTCTGAAATATGTCTAAAAATATAAGTTACAGGTTTCCATGAAATTCTAAAAGTATTTGGACAGAAACGATTCCTTTTCTCCTTACCAAGCAAACATAAGTCAAAGACCGGAACTTCTATACCTTTCACTTTAACGAAACCTGTTTCATCGCGGTTATAAAACTTATCACAAAACCTACCAACTATATCTGTCTTAATTAATCCATCTTCTCGGTAAATTATAGGGTCGTCATAATCTATTGATACACCCTTTCCCGACACATATCTTCCGCGAGGAATTAAACCCGAAACAACTTTCATCAAAGCACTTTTTGCAGTCGATGGGTCTCCAACTAAAAGTATATGAATATCACCCCTAACTCTTGATTTATCCTTTTGGATGTGAGGTTCGCCACCAAAAAGCTGTAAAACTATTGCTTCTTTTACTTCTTCCAAACCATACAAGCTTGGTCCGATAGATCTTATAAATTTATTGTAAATTTCTGGATCTCTTGCTAATTCTAAAATCCTTTTTTCATCATCTGGAGTTATTTCAAGTTCTTCCCATTCAATTTCCACACTTTCTACTGAGTTTGCTTCTATGTAAATTTCAACTTGTCTTGACCTAGTTCCTCTTACCCTTCTTGGCAATTCTTTAAGAATCCCAACGATTTTTATTCTATTTCCAGGATCAGTTTTACTTTGCATTTTTGGTGAAGTCAAATCTTCTTTTAAAAAGACCATTATTTCTGAGGGTCTTTCTCCTGAAACTATTTCAAAAGGTTCTTCTATCGCAATCCACCTAGCATCATAAAGTTTTTGGTCTATAAGCTTAAACCCCTTTTTACACCCACAATCACATTCTGTTGGAGGTTTAATCATCCTTTCTGTTTGGATTACAGAAATTCTCTTTCCACAATCAGGACATAAAAATATAGCTTCAGAAACTTCTGGCCTTACTTCGCTTGCCCTTTTAACTATTCCTTCAACACATAAAAGCTTTCCTATGTGCTGAGCTCTTATATTCCTTATTCTTATTTCTCTTTCCTTTGGTAAATTAACAAACCTTATTCTTAAGGTCAAGCCCCCTGGCAAATCTAATTGCTTAAAAGATTCTTCTAAAACAGGAATGGTTTCTTCTGGATTTTCCAGTACCAAATCAGCAAGCTCAGGAGAAAATTTATCCAGCAAACCAAAATCTATTAATATAGATTTTTTGTCTTGATTTGCGATAGAAATTATTTCTGAGTAGTAATTTTCTTTTAAAAATTCTGCGAAAATATCTATTATATCATCCTTTTCCATAAAACCCAATACTTTTATAATTTACAATAATAAATCTTTTTCTAATTTCTGAAAAAATTCAGAAAGATTATTTTTTCACTAAAGCATTTATACTTTTCAACTTTGTCGAAACCTTTTTAACTGCAGTTCTCACATCTTCTATGCTTCTTGCTCCTGTGCATACTATTTTTCCTGAGCCGAATAGCAAAAATGCAACCTTAGGAGAATCCATTCTGTAAACAAGACCTGGGAATTGTTCTGGCTCATACTCTGAATTTTCCAAACTAAAAGCAATTTTATCTAAATTCAAATTCGCATCCAATTTCGTTGAGGCAACTATATTTTCAACTTGTATTTTGGTATCCTTTGGTATCTTAACACCAGACTTTCTAATAAAACTTTTTACTTTCTCGAAAACCAAATTAACGTCTTGAATGCTTCTTGCCCCTGTGCATACTATTTTTCCTGAGCCGAAAATAAGAGCAGCTGCCTTTGGTTTTGCTATTCTGTAAACAAGACCTGGGAATTGTTCTGGCTCATACTCTACACCCTCTCCTTTAGTTACTATTCTTTCAAGTGGGATTTCAACACCCAGAGAAGCTGAAGCAACTATATTTTCAATTCTTATTTTAAAATCCATCCTTTCACCTTCTTTAATATTAAAAATTAAAACTTAAATAGTATTTATAAGTTTTTCGAAAAGTTTAAATAATCTAAGTTTAAAAGAAAAGAATTTAGCTTCCATATAGGAACTACAAAAGTTTTTGATTTTTTAATAATTTCTTCTTCAAAAAGTGTGATTATAAGAGAGTAAAACTTTTTATTCTTAATTTTGGAAAATTTTTTGAATTCTCTCACTCTTTCTTCTTGCAAAAAAATTGCTTTTTCAATTTCTGCTTTTTTATACCTCCCCTTTCCCAACATTTTACAATCTATTGCCAACACCAAATTCCCCTTTTCCGCAAGTACATCGATTTCATACCTCCTTTCAGTTTTAAACCTTAAGTGTAGTCTTGTTTTGAAAGAATGAGCTTCTAAAATTTCCTTAACAAAATTCTCGAAAAATTTCCAATCGTACTCTTTCAAAACTTCCTCTATTTCTTTCCCAGAAAGAAGCTTTTGTTTAATTTCTTCTATCATATTTATTTTTAGAAAAAGAATTAAGAAAATAATTGAGTAAAGGGGGGATTGAAATTAAAAGAGTGAAAGAAAATGCTCTAATCGCCGGAATAGATGAAACCTTTTTAGGCATCAAGCCGGCAGAGGAGCATTAATAGGGCCGATGGTAATTGCATGCGTTTGCATAGAAGAAAAGGATGAGGAGAAATTGAAAGTTATAGGAGTAAAAGATTCTAAAGCTTTAACTCCTAAAAAAAGGGAAGAACTTGCAAAGTATATTGAAAATATAGCAAAAGATATAATAGTTTTAAGGATTCCTGCATGCAAGATTCTGAGTTATAGGAAGGAGTATAAGATGAAGCTTGATGAATTAGAAGCTCTAAAAATTGCGCAAATAATTGAAATGATAAATGCAAAAAAAGTTTACGTAGATTCTTTGGGAAATGTAAATGGAAAAGAAGGAAAATTTGAAAAAGATATAAGAAAAAATTTGAAAAAAAACGTTGAGCTTGTAGTTGAAAATTATGCAGACGAAAATTATCCAGTTGTTTCTGCTGCATCAATAATTGCAAAAGTTGAAAGAGATAAGGAAATAGAAAAATTGAAAAGAGAAGTGGGTTTTGATTTTGGTGTAGGTTATAGTCATGATGAGAAAACGATTAAATTTTTAGAAAAAATTTTTCTTGAATATGATAAAAAGCCTAGCTTTGTAAGATGGCACTGGGATACTGTGGAAAATTTGGCTGAGAAATTGTGGAAAGAAGGGAAAAACCTTAAGCCTTGGGTTAAGAAAGAAATACTCAAGGAAAAAAGTTTGCAAAGAATAATAAAGGATTTCTTTAAGAAAAAGAAATAGTGATAGGATGAGAGAAAGAGATTTTGTGTTGTATTTTACTTGCCTTGGACTCTTTGCAGGA
>CALIKW010000057.1 GCA_938017915.1 uncultured archaeon
TTTTGGAATTTGTTCATTCTCAAACTCAAAACTTTCCAAAATTTTTATAGAGGCATCTATGGAATGCAAAATTTCTATTGCTTGAGCCAGATTATTATCGAAAATGTTGTTTGAAGGGAATTTTCTTAAGTATTTTTTAGCATCATTTTTAGTATCTTCATCCAAAGCAATCGAATTTAAATTTATCCTTGCTAGAGCACCAACTCTGTATGGCTTGCCTGTAAATTTAAAGGCAGTTGATTGAGAATATGGAATAACAACTCTATTAACAAAATTCCAATAATTTTCTTCTGAAACACAAATCCCTTCTGAACTTCTTATCTCCCCTTCCAAAAAGTTGAAGCTTGGTGTGCATAAAGCAACGTACACAGTTTCCCTTGAGAATTCAAAGTCAGAATTGTAAAAAATTTCTAGCAGGCTAAAAATTTTTTCCCTCACATTCTTAAGCTGAGTTAAAACATTTTTTATCTCTTCTTTTTCTGGAATTTTTAAAAATCCACCTATTGTTAAAAAAGTAGGATGAATAGCTCTTCCTCCTACTAGCTTACAAAGTACATTTCCTGCACTTTTTACGTCAAAAGCATCTTTAACTATTTGTGGGTTTTCATCCGAAACTTCAAGTATAGAATCTTTTCCAAAAATGTCGGGAAGAGAAAGAAAGTACAAATGCATTGCATGATCCCTTATTATAAGACCAAACATTAAAAGTTTTCTCAAAATTATCGTTTGTTCAGAAACTTTAATTCCCAAAGCTCTTTCTATAGCTTCTATTGAAGCTAGCACGTGAGCAATGCTACAAGTCCCACAAATTCTTGAAAGAAAAGTAGGTACTTCAGAAAATTTTTTCCCTCTTATAGCTTGAGTAAAGAATCTTTTATTCTCGTTAACCCTAAGCTTAACATCTTTTACCTTTTTATTCCTAACTTTAACTTCTAAACTAGCATGCCCTTCTGTTTTGCTTATTCCTTCTATTTTTAAATCAAAACCGTGATGCATTTTTGACCCCAAATTCTTTCAAAAATTTTTCCACTATTTCCACAAATTTTTCTTCTTGCATAGGACATCCAGGAACTTCTTCATCAGCCTTAACAACTTCCTTTACAGCCAAAACTTTTTTCATATGACCAAATTTTTTAATTATTTCCTTTATTTCTTCCTTCTTTTTTTCATCAAAAAAGTTTCTTAAGTTTGAAGGTGAGCCAGAAATTGCACAACTACCAAGCAAAACAAGCTTCTTTGAATTTTTCCTTATAACTTTAATTTTCTTTAGTTCTTCCTTGGTTGAGATAGCTCCTTCAACAAAAGCTACATCCAAATTTTTAATTTCACTTTTTGATTGAATTAGCCTGAAATGCTTAAACTCTATTAAATCATTCCACTCAAAAAATTTTTGGTTCAAAATTTCGAGGAAAACCATACTACAACCCTCATCACAAGTAAAAGAAAAAATTCCAACTTTCAATTTTCCTTTCATAAAAATAAGTATAGCTTGCAACTTAATATTGATTATGAAAGTTGTTGAAATTAAGAGTAACATATTAAAAAGAATTTATAGGAAGAGAAAGCCCTGGTGTCATAAGTATGATTATGGATCGCTCCTTATAATAGGAGGAAGCAAACACTATTCAGGTTCCCCTGCATTCAATGCCTTGGCAGCTTTGAAAGCTGGAGTAGATTTAACAACTATAGCAGCTCCTGAAAGGGCAGCTAACATAGTTGCCTCTTTTTCTCCTGACTTAATTGCTTATCCGCTAAAAGGAGATTACCTGAATAAAAAACATTTAAGGGAATTGTTAGAGTTAACTGAGAAAAAAACAGCAGTGGTAATTGGAGGCGGCTTAACTAGAAGGAAGGAAGTAATTGAAGTGGTGATAAAATATTTAGAAAGAATTGATATACCGGCAGTAATAGATGCTGATGCTATTCATGCTGTAGCAATAAAAAAAGAAATTTTAAAAAATAAAAATTTTGTTTTAACTCCTCATGCTTTCGAATTCAAAATTTTATCTGGAATTGGGGTTAGCGAAAATTTAAATGAGAGAATAAAAGCTGTAAAGGAAACTGCAGAAAAGCTAAAAACAACGATATTACTAAAAGGCCATGTAGATGTTATTTCTGACGGAAAAAAAGTTGCTTTGAACAAAACTGGCTGTTCTTTAATGACCAAAGGTGGAATGGGTGATACGCTGGCAGGAATTTGTGGAGCTTTATTAGCAAGAGGAATTAATTGTTTTGATTCTGCATGCGCAGCAGCTTATATTAATGGATTAGCTGGCGAATTAGCATCTAAAAAATTTGGAGAATCTGTAATGGCAAGTGATATGTTAAAAGAAATTCATAAAATATTGCCAAAAAGTTCAAGCGAGAAATTAGGCTAAAGAAAAATCAGGAATTAATAGTTTAATCCGTTTTGTAAAGCTCCTTTATTCTTTTTTCTCCATCAATTTCTTTTATTATCTTTCTAACTTGTGGAGGAACTAAATGCTCCCATTTTTTTCCTTTAGAAATCATCTCCCTTATTTTGGTTCCATTATACTTTTTGGGTTGGAGAAAATCTGGCTCTAAAATTTCTTTTTTCTTTTCAAAACATTTCTTTATCCATTCGCTTCCTGTAATAACAACATCAAATTCAACTCTATTCATAAGATTTTCTGCCCATTCCTCGTCACTCCTCTTATCTTCTGCATCTATTATCTTTACTTTATTTCCTAAGCATGCTTCTATCATCCTTTTCCTTTCTTCGAATGAAAAAGGATTAAGCTTTGTGTTGAATTTGTCTGAACTTCCTATAGCTATTGTTAAATCAAACTTTTTCATAACTTTTTTAATTGCGTGCAAATGGCCTTTATGGAAAGGTTGGAACCTTCCTATGAACAAAGCTTTCACGACATCACTAATTTTATATTAAAAACCAGTAATTAAAAATATGGAAATTTCTGTAGTACCTTATGATTGTATAATAGTAGGAGCAGGGCCTGCAGGAATTACAGCAGGCATTTATCTTGTGAGGAAAAATTTGGATATTTTAATTTTAACTTTGGATGTTGGTGGGCAAGCAAGGCTTTCTACTGATGTGGAAAACTATACCGGCTTTACTATGATACCAGGAAGTGAATTGGTAAAAAGATTTGAAGAACACTTGAATGCTTTTAATATAAACGTAGTAAATGAGAAGGTTAAAAGTATAAAGAAAGAGGATGAATTGTTTAAAGTTGAAACACAAGAAAGAACTTATTGGGCAAAATCTGTTATAATAGCTTCTGGAAAAAAACCAAGAAGTTTAAATGTACCTGGAGAAGAAAAGCTAGTTGGAAAAGGTATTTTTTATACAACTCTTTTTAACGCTCCATATTTTAAAGATTTGCCAGTTGTAGTTGTAGGAGGGGGGAATTCTGCGATGCAAGCAATCCTCGAACTTTCAAAATACACTAAAAAAATTTATGTGGTAAATATTACTGAAGATTTGACTGGAGATGAAATTTTAAAGGAAAAAATAAAGAAGATGAGCTTTGTTAAAATTTTTAATAATTCTAAGGTTGTGGAAATTGAGGGAGAAAATAGAGTTGAAGGAATAGAAATTGAAAACGTAAAAACTAAGGAAAGGCTAAAGTTGGAAGTAAGAGGTGTTATCGTTTTAATAGGCTTAGCTCCAAGCTTGGATTTCGAATTGCCAGAAGGGTTGAAAATAAATGAAAAGAATGAAATAGATGTGGATCAGAACTGTTGCACAAACATTCCTGGATTGTTTGCTGCTGGCGATGTAACTGATGTAAAATGGAAGCAAATAATAATAGCTGCTGGTGAGGGAGCAAAAGCTGCTTTATCCGCTCATGAGTATTTAATGAGTAAGAGAGATTTTGTGAGCGAAAAGTTCTGAATTTCTCTAAAAGATTTTGAAAATTTTTAATTTAGAAAACTAAATCTTTAATCTTACCAAAATCCAAAGCACCTGCTTCTTTATCCAAAGCTATTGCTGAAAGATTTTCAAAATCAACATCTTCTCTTAAAATTGGTGAAAGCAATTCTTCTTTTGAAATCATGTTTACCTCAACTCCTGAAGCTAAGGGAGAAAAAGCAGGCAAACAAACAAACTTTTTTCCTTTTTTTGTTTTTCCGTAAAGTAAGCAAGAAACTTTAATTCTGTCAAAACCTTTTCTTAAAACCAAAGCAGGCTGCTCATGACCAATAATTAAAACTTCCATTTCTTTTGGATAATCAATTTTTTTATGGCCATGAGCAAACAGAATTCCCTTTGAAAAATAATAAGGCTGAAAAAGTTTAATCTTAAGCTTGCTAACTATGTTTAACAAATAATTATCATGATTTCCTCTTACC
>CALIKW010000058.1 GCA_938017915.1 uncultured archaeon
GTTTGAGAATGAACAAATTCCAAAATTTAAAGTAAAGGAAGGAGAGGGTATAGGGGTTGTTGAAGCTCCAAGGGGAACTTTATATCATATGGTTTATTTGGATGAGGAAGGAAAGGTTAAGTTTGGTAACCTTGTTATTCCAACAGCCCAAAACCAAATCCAAATGGAGCTTGATATAAGGGATATTATTCAAGAGAATTTAGATAAAAGTAAGCACGAAATTCAGCACTTAGTTGAAGCTCTAATTAGAGCTTATGATCCTTGCTTTAGTTGTGCAAGCCATTTCTTGAGAATTAAGTGGATTTGAGCTTCAACTTCTCTTTCACTTTTTCCGAAAGGGATTCCTATTAGAAAAACTTTTTTAATCTTGCCAATCTTTTTAAGAAGTTTAACTTCATAGCTCAAGTCATAATCATGAAGTGAAAAAATCTTTTTTGTTTCTATAAAATCAAAATTTTCTATTATTTTAACTTTTTTCAAACCTTTAACAACATCCATTAAATATAAAGTATCAATTTCTTCCAAATCTTCCACAACATCGAATTCTTTAAATTCTATTTCTGGGAATTTCTTTGCCAGTTTTCTAGCAATTTTTATAGCAATACTATCCTTTCTCAACAAAGGATTGCCAAAAACATAAATTTTCATGGATAATTATTTATTGAATAAAGTTAAAATCATTTTAAGTTGAGTAAAATGGGCTCTGTAGAATACTTTTTTAAAGAATTGGGGAAAGAAATTAGCCTTAATCTTAATTCGATTGAGTTAAGGTATATAGCTACTTGTATGCATTTTTATAAGCAAAATTCTATTACAGAAAAAATTAGAGAAGCTGCAAAGAAAAACGAATCTCTTGAAATTAAAGCTTTTGATATTAAGCCTTACCCTACTCTCTTTAGGAAAATAATTTTAGGTAAAAGAAATATTTTGGATTATTTTGAAAGTATGAGAAAGGAAGGTCACAATAGAACTTTACTAGATCAACTTAAAACAATAAGCAAGGCAAATCCTGAACTTAAAGGCACAGAATCCTTTAAAAATTTAGTAAAGCATGTTTATGATTGCACTGTTTGGGTAGGAAAGAGTGAAAATGGAAAATGTATTGCTTGGTCTCCAGATGGTAAAAAAGAAGTTGAAATAGATACTACTTATATTGGAAAATTGCCTGATGGTAAATACTTTACAATTCATGGAAAAAGTGAAGAAGGAAAATTTGGAGTAAGAATTATAGAAAATGAAAAAACTATTTCAAATCTTAAAAAGCTGGGAAAATTTTGGAAAAATATTAGGGAAGAGTGTGGAATATAAGATAAAGGATTTGAGTTATTTCTTGAGGTATGCTTATCCTTGCATAGAGTTTTGGTATAAGAACAAAAAACTTGCTGAGAAACTTAAAAAGCCTTGGAGAAAGGATTTCTATAAAATTGTTTCTCCGAGATTGTTAAAAAAGTTAAGAGAAATTGTCAAAAAAGAAGAAAAAGCAAGCAAGCGAATAGAAAGCAAATTGGAAAAGCTAGTTCCTTTTGCCATTAATTTTCTTAAAATTATGGGAAAAGAAAAAGGAACTTTAGTAATAGACAATAAAACTATTAGGAATTATTTTTTAACTTTTCATCAAAAGCTAGAAGGAAGTAAAAAAAATAAAAAAATTTTTGGGTTGTGCAAAATAAAGAAAGGAAAAATAGTTGAGGTAAAAGGAAAATACGGGAAAGTTAAAATTGGCAAAGAATATAGAAGGGTTAATTTAGAATTTATAAAAAATCCGAAAGTTGGAGAAAAAGTTATAGTTCACTTTTTTTATGCTTGCGAGAAAATTTAATCCTCAATTTTTTCTACAGCAATTTTTCCGGAGCAAATTATTTTATCGTTAACTTTTAATCCTTTTAAGAAAGAAATGTTTACTCTTTCAGTTTTATTTTTAAATTTTACTAAGGCTTCGCTTCCTTGAATTTCAACAATTTTCCCGATTTTTGCCATGCACACATTAAAAATAATATTAAAGAAAGTTAAATATTTTTAAGGGGTTAGATGAGAATAGCTATAAACGGTTTTGGAAGAATAGGCAGAACTTTTTTTAGAGCAGCACTTAAGGATGAAGAATTTATGAAAAATTTTGAAATTGTTGCGATAAACGATTTAACAAGCCCAAAAAACCTTGCTTATTTGTTAAAATACGATTCTGTTCATAAAATTTTTGATGCAGATATAAGCTGGAAGGAAAATTCTTTAGTAGTTAATGGAAAAGAAATTAAAATTTTAACTGAAACCGAACCTTCAAAACTTCCATGGAAGGATATGGAAATAGATTTTGTCTTAGAATCCACAGGTAAATTTACTTCCAGGGAAGGGGCTGAAAAGCATTTGAATGCTGGTGCAAAAAAAGTTGTGATATCTGCTCCAGCAAAAAATCCTGATGTAACTATAGTTCCTGGAGTTAATGAGAAGGTTTATGATAAAGAAAAGCATAGCATAATTTCCATGGCATCCTGCACAACCAATTGTTTAGCACCTATGGTAAAAGTTTTGATGGAAAATTTTGGGGTTAAACGTGGCTTTATGACAACTTGTCATGCATACACAAACGACCAAAGGATTTTGGATTTACCCCATGAAGATTTTAGAAGAGGAAGGGCAGCATCACTTTCTATAATTCCGACTACAACCGGAGCAGCAAGAGCAATTGGTATGGTTATTCCTGAGCTTGCAGGAAAGCTGGATGGAATTGCCTTAAGAGTTCCTGTGCCAGATGCTTCCATAACAGATTTAGTAGCAGAACTTGAAAAGGAAGTTACAAAGGAAGAAGTTAACACAGCTTTTAAAAATGCGGCAGAAAATGATTTGAAAGGAATTTTGCAATATACAGAAGATCCTATAGTTTCGGTAGATATAATAGGGAATCCGCATTCTTGCATAATAGACGGTTTAAGCACAATGGTTTTGGGTGAAAAAAGTAATATGGTTAAAGTCTTTGGTTGGTACGACAATGAGTGGGGCTATTCTTGTAGGCTAGTAGATTTGTTCAAAATAATTTCAAGGTAAAAACCATGGAATTTTTCACTCTTAACGATTTTGATTTAAAAGATAAAATGGTTGCTGTAAGAGTGGATTTGAATTCTGACTTGAATGAAAAGGGTGAAGTGGAAATAAACGAAAGGTTTTATGCTCACTCAAAAACTATAAAAGAGCTTGTTGAAAAGAATTGTAAAGTTGTTTTGATTGCTCATCAGTCTAGAAAAGGAGAAAAAGATTTTGTTTCTCTAGAAAAGCACTCAAAACTTCTTTCAAAAGTTTTGGGTCAGGAGGTAAAGTTTGTTAACGAAGTTGTAGGGGAAAAAGCTAGAAAAGCTATTTTGAGCTTGAAGCAAGGAGAAGTTTTACTTTTAGATAATGTAAGATTTTTGGTGGATGAGGATGTTGAGAAAAGTGCGGAAGAGCACTCAAATTCTTCTTTAATAAAATTTCTCTCTCCTTTAATAGATTTTTACGTAATGGATGCTTTTTCAGTAGCTCACAGAAGTCATTCAAGCATAGTGGGTTTTTCCCTGATTAAGCCAATGCTTGCAGGAAGGGTTATGGAGGAAGAATTGGAAGAAATTAAAAAGGCTATGAATCCTTTTGGGATAAATGCATGGATAATGGGAGGTGCAAAGGTTGATGAT
>CALIKW010000059.1 GCA_938017915.1 uncultured archaeon
TAAAGTCTATAACTTTACAAGCAGCTCTTGGATTGATGTTGATAACTTGAATTACGGAGCAGACACAACCATATGCAAAGAAATCACGAGCAATTTTAATGACTATGTCTCATCAGATAACATATTCAAGTTCGGGGCACAGGCAAGAGATGGTAGTTTAGAAGGAAATGCACAAGCCTTTCTAGCAACAGACTTTGTTAATTTAACAATTACTTACATACCTTTTATAAGTGACCCTTGGACTTCAATGACAGGAACAGGGAATTGGTCTAATGTTACTAAGGTAATAAATTCAACAGTAGGAGCAATTATTAGGTGGTGCGTTTACGCTAATGATACTAGCAACAATTGGAATAAAACCTCTTGTTTAAGTCCATTCAGCTATACAACAACTTCTGCAGCTTATTTAGAAGTAAACCTAATTTCTCCACCTCCAGCTTACACAATTTCTCAAAACTATACTTTTTTTGTTAACGCTACTGCTTATTGCAGAAATGGAAATTGTGGAAATGTTTACGGAACAGTGAGATATAATTCTTCTTCTCCTTTTCCTGATACTCCAATTAGTACAACTCAAGGAGCGATTCCATTTTATGTTGTAGATTCATGGAACGATTCTTTAAATAGTGGCACAACAAATTCAATTTCTTGCGGTATTTTAAATGAAAACCAAGCTTGTAATTTATCATGGCTAATTAATGCAACAGGAGTTATAGATAGCTACTGGAAAATAGGAGTATTATTTAATTCTTCTTTACAAATTGAAAATCACACAGTTAATTCCACAATTCACATAGTTGAATGTTTAGAAGACATGAGCTTATCTTGGGCTTCGATAAACTTTGGCCAGTTAATTCCAGATACACCAGCTTATCAAAACCCTGCTGAAGGAAATAGCGAGAAATTATATAACATAACAAACAAAGGAACTTGTAACCTTAATCTTTGGATAAAGGGAACAGACTTACAAAATACAACTTTAAGTTCTGTAATTGGGGTAGGAAATTTAACATGGAGTAATTACAGTAGCGAGTACAGCCAAAGTTGGGTTTATTCTATGAGCTATTCTTATTCTTTACTTTTTCAAGGTTTAGCTTCGAATTCAAACTTAACAACCTACTATTGGCTTGGAGTCCCACCAGTTTATTCTGGAATTTACGAAGGAACAATAAGTATTTGTGGGAATTATACTAGCATATGTGAGGGATGATTATGTTAAAACTAAGAAAAATTTTTTTAATATTTTTACTTTTTTTAATAATTCCTCAAGCTCAAGCCATAGGCTCTTTACAAAAAAGTAACTTCTTAGAGATAAGAAGAGGTGAAGTAGCAAATTTTAAAATTCTTTTTTGGAATGCAGAAAATATTAGTTATGCTATTAAACTTGAAATTAGAAAAAAGCCAGAAAATTTTTTCGTTTTAATTGAGCCTAAAGAATTTTTACTACCCCCTTCTAATAAAGGACCACCCTACGAAGAAGGTGAGTACGTTTCACTTCCTTCAGGAGATTTTAGAGCATTTCCAGTTAATGTTTACGTAAAAGATTTTGGGGAAAGTGGAGAAAAAGAAGTTCTGATTTCTGCTTTAATTGGTAGCGATAAAAATGAATTATCATTTTTAATGGAAAAAACTTTTAAATTTAAAGTTAAAGTAAACTCTTCCTCTCAACTTAAAGAAACGAACGAAACAAAATCGATTTCTATTCCGTTAAACATTTCTTCTTCTGAAAAAAGATTAATTAACTTAAAGCCAACATTTTATATTTTAATAATTTTGGTTTTCATCCTAATTTCAGTTTTGATTTATAAGCGTGCTTAATTCTTTAATTTCTTAATCTTAAATTATATTATGGAAAATCAGGAGGTTTCTGAAAATTTAAGTGAAGAGAAAGGTTTAGAGGAGTTGAAGCAAAAAATTGAGGATTTGGAGGACTTGTTCTTAACCACAAATCTAGGTTTAATAGAAATTAAAAAGGATTTGGAGGATTTGAAGTTTAAGTTCGGAGGAATATTTCCTTCTTCAGATTTTGAGAACAAGCTTTCTAATTTGGAAAAAAGTTTTGAAAATTTGGAAGAAAGGATTTTGAAGCTGGAAAAGAGTTATGAAGAAATTTCAGATGATTTTTTAAAATTAACAGAATTCATAAAGGTTAAGGCTGAAGAGCTCAGTCAAACTTCTGAGAAAGTTAAGAAGATAAGTGAAAAGGTTTTGAGTATGGAAAAAAACTTTTTAGGAGAATTTTCAAAAATAAAAGAAGAAATAGAAAAAATTTTTGAAAAGATAGGAGAAATAGAGGGAAAAGTTGTTAAGGTTAAGGAAGAAAAGCCTTTAGCTGAAGAAAAGAGCTTGGACGAGCTTGAGTCTGTTTTGGAAATGGGTAAAAGAATTCTGGAAAAATTAAAGAAAAAGGAAGTTTCTTAAGTTTGATTTTCTAATTCAAATCAAGTTTAATTCTTCAACCTTAATGCAGGGGGTGGGATTTGAACCCACGAAGGCACTAAGCCAGCAGGTTTCTTCATCGATCAGAGCTCAATTCACTTGAGCCTGCCGCCATTGACCAGACTAGGCGACCCCTGCACTTATAAAATTAAAACTAAGAACTTAAAAATTTATTCTAATTTCTGCCTTAAGAATTCCCAGACAAATGGCAGGAGAAAACTAAGGAAGAAGCTTAAAAGGAGTACAGGCAAGTTTAACCCAAAGAATACTTTAAGGAATGAGAACTCTTGGGGAATTATACTCTTGGGAGCAAAGAAGTTGTAAGTTAAGTAAATTGTTAGAGTTCCGAGAACAGCTAAGAGCAATCCAAGAACATAAATTTGTTTTTGCTTAAACTTAAGTTTTTTCATCAGGATTATACAAGCTAACCCTAAGAAAGCTCCAGTTAATTGGGATACTGAGTAAACTATTGGATAAGAAAGCGTGTAGCTCATTTACTCACTTTACTCATATCTTGCAATTCTTCTTTAAGATGCTCTATTTGATTCTTAAGTTGAGTTATGCTTTTTTCCAAATCTTCTGCTTCTCTAATCTCCTCTTCTTTATAACTTGCTGGCCTTAGAAAATAAGAATCTAAACTAAAGAATTTTTTTTCAAAATTTTGTAAAGTATTTTCCAAAATTTTAAGATTTTCTTTGAGTAAGCTTTCTATTTCTTTTAATGAATTGAAAGAACCCTTAATTAGCTCTATTGCAACTTTAATCTCGCTCAAGCATTCGAGAATTTGCTTATATTTTTCCAATTTAACAAAAAGAGGAGCAATTGTTTCTTTTTTCTCTTCAACCTTTTTCTCTTCTGCTTTTTCCTCAGGAAAATTGTAAAACTGAACTAGTGCTTGATCTATTTCTTCCGCAGAAAAACCTTCTTTCATAAGATTTTGAATTATTTCCACATCAGGGAAATTTTTTGTTTTCAATTCCCTAACTCTCTCTATTGGTATAAAGCCTTTACCTTTTTTCCTAAACATCTAAAATTAATTTTATTTTTATTAAATAAAAATGCGCTGGGCGGGATTTGAACCCGCGCTTTTGCCGTGGCAGGGCAACGTCCTAACCAGGCTAGACTACCAGCGCTCATCCAAAAATTAAACCAAATTTCTCGTTTGCTATTTCTTCCTCTTCCTTAATCTTTTTAATAATCTCATCCTTTTTTTCATTTTTAATTTCTTCTGCTATATTTTTAGTTAATTCTAAAGCTCTCTTGCATTGTTCTTCTGATCCTGAAATTAGAAAATAAAAGCCTTCTTCTCCAAAAAGCCTACCTTCTTTAAAAGTAATACTAGCTCTTGAAATAGTATCATCTTTAAGCAAAATATCCTTAATCTTTTCTAAATTTTTTTCAATTTTTAAGACAATTTCCATTCTTTCACTTACTTTTAAGTTTATTTTTTAAATTTCGAGTTTAAATTTTTAAATCCTGAGCCCCGAGGGGGATTTGAACCCCCGACCTGCTGCTTACGAGGCAGCTGCTCTACCAACTGAGCTATCGGGGCTTAATTTATACTTTCTAAAAACAAATATATTATTGTAAAGTGGTAAAATGGAAGCCCTTTTTTGGGTGAGGGAAAAAAACGGAATAAGGTGCAATCTTTGTGCTTGGAACTGCTTTATTAAAACTGGGGAAAAGGGATATTGTGGAGCTAGAGAAAATAAGAATAATAACCTTATTCCACTGAATTTTGGAAAGCTAACTTTAATGGAGGTTAAAGATATAGAAGAAATTCCGATGTTTCATTTTGCTCCATCTTCAAAGACTTTATTCATAAACTCTATAGGAAAAAATTTAAAAGGAAGATATTTTTCTAATGAAATACTTAAGGAAAGGGGGAAAAAAGTTGAGGAAATTTCTCCAGAAGATTTGATAGATGAAGCAGAAAATAAAAAAGTATCTTCTATAACTTTTGGTGGGGATGCAGAAGTTTACTTTGAGTTTGCATACAAAGTTGCAAGATTTGCTAAAAGGTCGAACATTTTAACAATATTTTCAACTCACGGATATATAGAGGAGGAGCCGATAAAAAAGATAGGCAAATATTTGGATGGTGCAATAGTTAATATAATAGCATCAGCAGATCAAGACTTTTATAAAAGGTTTATAGATGTTGAGGATATAACCCCAATATTTTCAACTTTAAAACAATTTATGAAGCAAAGGGTTTTTATAGAAATTTCAAATACAATAGTTCCCAAGCTTGGTGATAATTTAGAACTTTGCAGAAAATTGGCAGAATTTATAAATGCAGAGCTAAGCTCAGAAATTCCATTTCACATACTTCAATTCTATCCAGGCTTTGGGTTGCAAGAACTT
This sequence comes from uncultured archaeon, assembly GCA_938017915.1. Taxonomy (GTDB): domain Archaea; phylum Aenigmatarchaeota; class Aenigmatarchaeia; order CG10238-14; family SCSR01; genus CALIKW01. Next base: position 4,807 of record CALIKW010000059.1, read on the forward strand.
CCGAAGACTCCTTTAAAAATTTTAGAAAAATGTGCTGAAGAAGCGAGAATGGCTGGATTAAGGTATGTATATATAAGTAATGTAGATCCTTATAGAAACACTTATTGCTATAATTGTAGGGAGCCTTTAATCTTAAGGAAGAAGAAAAAGGTTGAAATAAGGTTAGCTGGTGACAGATGCCCAACTTGTGGTTTAAAAATGAACCTTCTAATAAAATAATTTAAATCCTAACTCTATATCATAAACTATGAAAAAAGCTTTGGTTTTTGCAGTTTTTTTCTTCTTAATTTTTTTAAGAGTTTCGTTTGCTCAAATTCAGTATTATGGTGTTGAAAGTTATATTGCTGGTAAAAGAAGTTACAACAGAATTACAATAACATTTCCTGAACCAAGGGAAGAATTCATTTTTACAATAAAGGGAAGAATTGAAAATTTGGCTGCAAAGACCATAGGAGAAAGCATAGATTGTAAAGAAAAAATTTCTGGAATAACGTTAGTATCATGCAAGCTTAACCTTACTAAGGATAGAAGAACGATTGAAGTTTATTTTGAAACAGAAGATTTTGTTAAAAGTTTGGATAGCAAATTTATTTTTACTGCTGACTTAAGCCTTGGAGAAGAAATTTCGAGTGCTTTTGTTTCTGTGAAGCTACCAGAAGGAATGGCATTGATAAGCGAAGACATTCCTGGAAGGATATTGCCCGAAAATTCAAGCATTTTAAGTGATGGAAGGCATATAATTATTACTTGGAAGATGGATGAAATAAGTAAAACCCAACCCTTAATATTTCAAGTAATATATGAGCCAATTTCTCAACAAGCTTTTTTTATTCCAACCTTTTACTTAATTTCTTTTAGTATAGGTATTTTTATAATTTCATTCCTCATATTTTACTTCTTCTATCTCAAAAAGCCAAAAGAGCTTGTCCTTTCTGTTTTGGATGATTTTGAAAAAAAGGTTTTAAATTGTATAATAGAGGCTGGAGGTGAAGTTAAGCAGAAAAGGATTGTGAACGAAACAAACCTTTCAAAAGCAAAAGTAAGCAGAATAGTAAAAAATCTGGAAAAAAGAGGGTTGATTGAGGTTAAAAGGTTGGGCAGAACAAACTTGTTAAAGCTTGTTAAGAAAAAACTGGAACTCTAAACTATTTTGTAAACCTTATCTCCTTCTCTCACTTTTTCTACAACTTTTAGCCCTATGGAATCCCCTGGATTTGCTTTTTCTATATTTTTATGCTCTATTTGCATGGATTCAACTTTTTGCCTGAAGTTCGTAGTTTTTCCTTCTATAGATATTTCATCCCCTACGCTAAGTTCATCTTCTAGCTCAACAACAGCAACCCCTATTTTTCCGTAGTAGTGAGTTATTTTTCCAACAAGCTTTTTCTCTTCTTCCATAATTTATTCTTAGATTTAAATTTTAAATTTTTCTTTATTAATATCATGAAAAAAAATTTTCTTTTCATCTTGCTAATCTTTCTTTTCCTTTTATCATTCTCAGATCCTTCTTACAAGATTTCAGGCTATTTTCTAGAGTTTTTTTTCGGCGAAGAATTGAGTGGAAACGTTTCTGGAATAGTAGTTGAAACTGGTGAGAAAAATACGACCTTTTCTGAAGGAGATTTTGAAATAATTTTAAACTCAAATTTAAACTATTTAGAAAATAAATTCAGAATTGTTATTTTTGTAAATACTTCGAACAAAACAGGCTTTTCTCAACTTGAGTTGGGTTATGGAGAAAAAGCTTCTCAAACTCAAAGTTGTGTTAATAGAAAATATTACTTTGAAGGTTTGGCTGTGGACGAAAGAGGAAAACCGCTGAACGGAAGAATAAGTGTTTTTGTTGAAAATGAAAAAAATTCGACTGATTTTTATGGTGGAGAATGGAGCATTGAAATTTCAGCTTGCTTAATTCCGGGTGAAATTTATAACTTTAAGTTTCTTTTAGAATCTGATAAAGCAAAAGGTTTTTTCTCGATAAATCAAGTTGGAAAATTTTAAATTTTTGATAAAAAGATAAGAAAACCCAGACCCTCTAGTATACATACTAAAAGTAATTGCAAAACTTTTTCATATTGCATATAATTTAATTTTCTGACTTAAAACAATAATGTATTTCGTTAAACTCCTTTTTAAGTTCGATAACTTCTGATTTAACATTTTCTTTTTCGATTAAAACTCTTCTGAAAAATTCTGCTATTTTTTCCATTTCCTTTTCTTTCATCCCCCATCTTGTAAGTTCTTGAGTACCAAGCCTTATACCAGAAGGATTTTTTGTTGCATCTTCTGGTAAGTCTATTGGCAAAGCCATTTTATTGCAAATTATGTTATTTTTTTCAAGTTCTTCAGCAACTTTTTTTCCTCCTCCAAAATTTTTAACGTTTAAAATTACTTGATGGGATTCTGTAAAGCCAAGCTCTGGACATAAAACATCAAACCCACTTTCATACAAGCATTTTGCTAAAGTTTTTGCATTTTTAATTACTTGCTTTGCATATTCTTTCCCAAACTCATTCATTTCCAAGGCAGTTATAGCTAAAGCAGGAAATCTGTGAATGTGAGTATTAGATAAAAGGCCAGGAAAGATAGTTTTTTTTATCTTTTGCCAATCTTCATCCAAATTTTTACTTCCAATTATTATTCCTCCTTGAGGTCCTTGAAAAGTTTTGTGTGTAGAAGATGTAATAACATGAGCACCTTCCTTTAAAGGTTCTTGAAATTCTTTATTGTAAATTAAGCCAAAAACATGCGCAGCATCATAAACAACTTTAATTTTTTCTTCTATTTCTTCTACTATTTCCTTAACAGGTTCAGGAAAAAGTATCATGGAGCCACCAAAAACTATTAGCTTTGGATTAACTTTTTTTATTAGCTCAATAGTCTTTTCTACATTTATGTTCATCCTTTCAAAATCAAAGAACATGCTAACATCTTTAATTCCTCTTATTCCAGCAGCTCCGTATCTGCTTGAGCTTATGTGTGCTCCGTTTTGAATTCCTAAGCTCATTAACAAATCACCAGGTTTTAAAAATGCAGAAAAAACTATTAGGTTTGCTATTGCACCAGATATAGGCCTAACATCTACAAAGGGGGTATCAAACCTTTCTCTAAAAATTTGGTTGCAAATTTCCTCTATTTCAAAAGAGTATTTAGTACCTTGATAATGAGTTTCCTCATCATGCTCGTTATACCTTCCTTCAAAATCAGAAACATAATACTTTTCTGCTAAGGGTGAAAGCACACTTTCAGAAGCTATTAAATTTATGCACTCTTCCCTTCTCCATTTTTCTTGTTTTTTAACTAAGTCGATTATTTTTTTTCTATCCATGCAATCATCTCAAAAGTTTTAAAAATCCTAGTATAGTAAAAACAATAACTGTAATTATTAGTATTAAAGCCAGATGAAAATTATCCATTCCTTTTGTTAAAAGCTGGAATGCTACAAACACCATTATTATATCTCTTATCAAACCTTTTATTCCCATTTACTTCAACTCTAGAAACTTTTTTTGTATTTCTTTTATTCCAACCTTTCTGCATTCTTCTGGCATTAAATCTCCTTCTGGACAAAAACCTTTCATGCAGCTCGGCCCAGCATTTTCAAAGATAGTTGGAGCAACTCTTTTGACTTGCCTTAACATTTCTGTTGCAACTTCCCTTATTTCCCACTGAGCTCTTTGGCAACATCTTAAATTGAAAAAATGCAAAAGCTCTCTTGCATTCATAGTAACAACTATGTTAGTTTTTGTTGCATTTGGAAGTAAAAACCTTGCATCCTCATACTTTATTCCTTCCTTTATATCTTGCTCATACCATCTTGCTATAATCCTCATCCTCTTTATAAATTCTTCTCTTTTCTTTCCTGTATAGCTTTTTGGTATAACAAACCAATCTTCACTTTCTGTATTAACTTTTACATACCTTTGACTTTGTTGTGTGTAAGATGCTATCCTATGCCTAACAAGCTCGTGCGTTAAGCTCCTCGAAACACCTTCTAATGAAAAAGTAAAGGAAGCATGCTCTATCGGTGATAAATGATTGTGTCTTATTAAATCCCTTATTATTTTTTTAATTTTTTCTTCTTCCCCTTTTGAGTATTTTTCGAAAGTATGGGAAGCTGGTTTTGATTTGAACGATGTTGTTGCAGATGATGCTACAACAACTTCTGGATTTGGTGTATAGGCAATTAGCTTTACTTCCATAAGCTCACTTTTTTATTTTTAACATTATTTCCTCAACTTTTTGCTCCAAATCTTTTAAATCTTTATCGTTTATTATTAAAAAATCTGCTTTCTCCATGCATTTCTTTACTTGTTGACCATATTCTGGTTCTCCCTTTCCCAAATCCCTTTCATCCGTCTCTAAAAATTCCTCCCATGTTTTTGGGTCATCCTTCCTATTTCTTTTAACCATCCTTTCAAACCTTATTTCTCTAGGAGCATCCACTGCTATAAGGAAAAAATTCTTCCCAAACTTTTTCCTTAAATACTCAACTTCAGCAGGATTTCTTATTCCATCAACTATTAGAATTTCTTTATCCTTTTGCATGTAATCTGTTGCAAGTCTTGCTAAAATATCAGGACCATAATTTTTTCTTAGTTCATTTCCCCTATCTTGCAAAACTTTTCTACTTAATTCACCTTTTTTCTTTTCCATCTCTGCTTTAATTACAGAGGAAAGGGAAATCGAATAACAATCAAATTTTCTTGAAATAATTTCCTTTACACTTCCTTTTCCAGAACAAAGCGTTCCTGTTAAGCCGATTACTTTCATTTAATTAATTTTGTTATAATATTTTTTAAATTTTAAATTCGAGCAAACTTTTCTGCTGAATTCTTGATAAAGGATAGGAAGGAATTTTAAGCTTTTTTTCTATGGCATAAGCCAATTCTTTTGTATACCCATGAACACAATAAACTTTTTTTGGTTTAACTTGTTGAACAAAATCCAAAATTTGGTTAAAATCTGAATGGTCTGATAAAGGCAAGCCAAAAGTTCCAAAATCTTTAAGTAAAGTCCATCCACTTAACACACAATTTTTGCAATTCTTGCTTTTAATCGAGGAAATTACGTTTATCGGCTTAACGCTAACATTAGAATTTTCTTCAAACTTCAACTTTATCCCAAACTTTTTATAAATTTCTGAATATTTTTTTATGCTTAAGGAGATTCTTGGCAAAATTTTGTTTTTATTAAGAATTGCTATTATTTCTTGAGCTTTCCCTATGGGATATCCACCAAGATTTATTAAATAACCCTTTTTTAATTGCTCTTCAACCCAACTTATTAATTCTTTCCTTACATTTTCCAAGTTTGGAAAATTAATTCCAGGAAACCCAAAGGTTGATTCGAGTATTAAAATATCTGCATTTCTTATTTCAATTTTTTCGCACGTCAAGCTTTCACTCATTTTAAAGTCACCTGTATAAAGTATGGAAGAATTTTTTGTTTCTATAAAAATTTGGGCTGAGCCAAGCATATGTCCAGAACTTAAGAATTCTACTGAAAAATTATCAAAATTTATATGCTTCCCAATTTTAACTAAATTTGCCTCAAACTCAGGTTTCCTTACTTTTATTAGCTCAAAAGTTTCCTCTGTGCAATAGGGTTTTGTTATAATTTCATAAGGTGTGTGGTCGAAATGAGCATGGGAAATAAAAGAAATAAAATCAGAAACTTTTGGATCAAACAAGATAGTTTCTCCGTTAAGCTTCATCCCAATGCCATTTCCGTAAGAAATCTTAACATCCACAAATAATATTTAGTTTTATGCACTTTTCTTTTTGATTTCCTTCTTAAGTTTTGAGATTTTTATAGAAAAATTGCAATTTTTGCACTTAATAATAAACTTTTGATTTATTCCACTTCCTTGAACAAAAGGCTCCCCCCACTTTTCATCCCACTTGCCATCATATCCGCACTCAGGACATTTAAATTCTATTTTTGCATTTTCTTCTTCCTTTAATTTTAAAATCCTAACTTTTCCTTTAGCTTCACCTTTTGAATTTTCTAGAGTTCGAGTTGTTATGTATTCTATCATAATGGTCTCTTTTTAGGTCTTAAAGCTCTTGAGCCGCATTTTCTACACTTTACTTTCCCTTCCCTAACTTTAGCAGGATCTGCCCTCATCTTTGTTTTACACACCCTACAAACAAAAACTCTGTGGAAAAGCCTTTGGATTGCAGGCTGGAAAACTTTCTTTGCCATACTCTCACTAAAGAAAAAAGAAAACAAAAAACTTAAATTTTATAAATCATAACCTCTGAGCGTTTTCCTTCCGTTTGCTTTTGCCCTTGCTGTAGCACATTTTATTTGTTCACTAACAATCTTATCAAGAGCAGTGAAAAAATCTGGGCTTACTCTAAAACCTTTTACGAGATTCCTTACTGCTGATTTTACTACCAAAGATTTCTTTTCTGCCATTTTTACACCTCTAATTTAATTTTCAATTATCTATTTAAATTTTTAAATTAATTCAAAAAATTTAAATTTTAAAAACGATTTTGTTTAAGTGATTTTATGGGTTTAAGGCCAGGTAGAACAATAAGAAGGATAGAAAGACCTTATACTAGAATTTCAAAAAAAGTTCCTAGAAAGAGTTATGTAGTTGGGGTTCCTTCACCAAAAATCCATCAGTTTGAGATGGGGAATAAAGAGGGAAATTTTAATTTAGCACTTTACTTAATTTCTAAAAGGGCTGTTCAAATAAGACATAATGCGCTCGAAGCAGGAAGGATAGTTGCACACAAATTTCTAGAAAAGAAAATAGGGTCTTCAAACTACTTCTTGAAATTTCTTGTTTATCCTCATCATGTGATAAGAGAAAAGCCGGTTGCAACAGGTGCAGGTGCAGATAGATTTTCTCAAGGAATGAGGTTGAGTTTTGGAAAGCCTGTTGGGGTTGCATGCCAAGTAAAACAAAATCAAAGAATAGTTGTGTTAAAGATTAATAAGGAAAATTTAGAAATCGGAAAGCAAGCTTTAAAAAGACTTTCCTCTAAACTACCAACACCAACTTCTATAGAAATTGAAGAATTTTGAGAATTAGGAATGTTAAGAGAAGTGAAATTAAGTATGCTACTAAACTTGGATTTTTTTGCCAAACTATAAGCCCAGTACTTTTGTTTAAAAATAGTAAAACAGGAATTAAAGTCAGAATTATTAAAAATTTCATTTTCTTTTTTAAATAATTCTTAATTCCTTCTTTTCCCTTCCCCATTAATTCATAGCTCAAACTTTCAATTTCTTTGCCAACTTTATTCCTTTCTTCTCTTAACATATTCAACTTTTCATAGAGCCCTTTTTTTGTTTCCTCAATTTCATGCGAATATTCTGGTTTTCCCTTTACTAGCATTTCTCGCTGATATTTTATTATATCTTCTATTGCTTTGCTTGTTTCTTGGATTTTTTTCTGTAAATTGTAATACTCGTAAACTTTTGATTGTAATTTATCGATTTTCTTTGCCATATTTTTTCCACTTTAAAGCATTAGCGCTTAAGTTTTTTCTCTAAATCATAAACTAACTTTTTAGTTTTAACAACAACATCAGGATTAACAGAAATAGAATCTATTTTATGTTTAACCAAAAACTCAGTTATTTCTGGATAAACACTTGGACTTTGGCCGCAAATAGATACAGTAACCTTATTTTTGTGAGCTTCTTTTATCAAAATTTCCATAGCCTTTAAAACAGCCTCATTCCTTTCATCAAAATAACCCATGTTTGAAAGAATGGCAGAATCTCTGTCTACGCCTAAAACAGTTTGGCACAAATCATTGCTTCCTATAGAAAATCCATCGAAATACTTAGAAAATTTATCTGCAAGGAAAATTGTGCTTGGAACTTCAACCATTGCCCAAACTTTAAACTTCTTACTTCTTTTTAATCCTTCCTCCTCCATTATCTTTAAGGCTCTTTCTACTTCCCAAACAGTTCTAACAAATGGCAACATTACCCAAACGTTATCCAATTTCATCTCATCCCTAACTTTTTTAATAGCTCTGCACTCAAGCCTAAAAGCTTGCTCAAATTCTTTGCTCACATATCTTGAAACACCTCTCCATCCAAGCATAGGATTAGCTTCAACAGGCTCATACTTTTCGCCACCAACAAGCTTTCTATATTCGTTCGTTTTTAAATCTGAGAATCTGACTACAACAAACCTTGGATAAATGGCTTTTGCAACCATGGCTATACCTTCAGCAAGCTTATCAACATACTTTTTCTCTTCCTTTTTTTCAATCAAATAATTTGGATGCTCCTTAATCCATTCAGCAATTATGAATTCAATTCTCATTAAACCAATTCCTTGGAATGGCAAATGCTTATACTTTTCTATTTCAATTGGTACTCCAAGGTTCATCAAAATTTTTGTTCTAGTTTTTAATTTCGCCACTTCTTCAGGAGAAATTTCAAAAAGCTTTTCCCTTGCTAAAAGCTCCTTTATTTCACCCCTGTAAACAAGACCATTCCTTGCATCTAGCGTTATTATATCACCATCTCTAATTTTTGAGAAAGCATCCCTTGCTCCAACTATGCAAGGAATTCCCAATTCCCTGCTAACTATGCTTGCATGGCTCGTTATTCCACCTTCTGTAGTAATTATCCCAGAAGCAATTTTCATGAAAGGAGTCCAATCAGGAGATGTCATTTTAGTTATCAATATATTTCCCTTTTCCATTTTTTTCTGCGCTTCTTCTACAGAAAAAGCAATTACAGCCCTTCCTATAGCAACTCCTGGGGATGCAGCCAAACCTTCTAAAATAGGTTTTTCCTTAACTTCTATTTCGCTAATTTTTTTCTCGTAAAAAACTGTAACTGGTCGAGATTGAACTAAATAAACTTTTCCGTTTTCAGATGCCCACTCAAAATCTTGGGGGAACTTATAATGTTTTTCCAATTTTAAAGCAAGCCTCCAAATTTGGTTTAATTCCATTTCATCTAAGCAAAGTTTATTCTTCATCTCTTCTCTAACTTCAACTTCTTCTAAACCTCCATCAGCATTCGTAATTTTCATTTTTTCTTTTCTTCCTATACGAGCTTCCAAGACTTTCCCGGTTTTCTTATCTATTACATAAGTATCTGGATTTATTTCTCCGCTAACAACACTTTCTCCTTGCCCATAAGATGCTTCTACTAAAATTTTATCTCTTTCTCCAGTTGTTGGGTGAATAGTAAATCCAACCCCGCTTTTATATTTTCCATTCAAATAATCTTCTCTACTTAAAACTCCAAGCTGCTTTTGAACAGGAACTGCTATTAAAACTTTTTCATGCTTAAAACCTTTTTGATATCTGTAAAATGTTGCTCTTGGAGTAAAAAGAGATGCCCAGCATTTTTTCACACCTTCCAAAACATTTTTCTCTCCTTTCACATTCAACAAAGTTAATTGTAAACCAGCAAACGAATGGCCTGGAATATCTTCAGCAGTAGCAGAACTTCTTATCGCAACATATTCTTCCTTTTTTCCAAATTCTTTAGAAAGAATTTCATAAGCTTTTTTAATTTCTTTTTCAATATCTCTTGGTATTTCTGCTTTTTCTATGAGCTCCCTAACTTTTCTTACCTTTTCCTCCAAATCTTTTGGATTTTCGTAGTTAATTTCCTTTAAAATTTTAAAAATCTTTCCTTTAAGCTTAGTCTTCTTTAAAAATTCTTTGTAAGCATTTGCTTTAACAACAAAAGCATTTGGAACAGGCAATTTGGCATTAAACATTTCTCCCAGGTTTGCTGCTTTCCCTCCAACCAATCCTAAATCCTTTTTTGAAATATTTTTTAAAAATGCAACATACTTCATAATTTATTTTTGAATTTAGTAAAATAAGTTATTTCTATTTTCAAACAGCAACTTTTTTATCTATGAATCTTTTATACCACTTAAATTCTTTCTCATTAACCATGTGAATTTCAAAAGGTGCGAGAATTCCGATTTTGTTAAAAATCTTTGCTTGAATTTTTGCTCTTTTGCTCATACTTTTTGGCATATTCTTAGAAACTATTAGTAAATCTATGTCACTTGCTGGCGTATGTTCTTTTTTAACGACAGACCCAAAAACAAAAACTTTCACATCTTTTAATTCTTTCTCAGCTATTTTCTTTACAATTCTTGCATATTTCAAATAATTTTTAAAATACTTTTCTTTTTCTTTCCTTTCTTCTAGCAAAATGTCAAAAAGACTTTTTTTCATAACTTATCAACAAATTTTTTAAAATATCTTGCAAATTTGAGCATTTTTCTTACTTCCAATTCTTCGAATTCTATGGGAATGTACCTGGAAGTTATGTAAGCATTCTCATTTTTAATTACACTTATTGGATCTTAAGAATTTTTCAATTTCCTCTTCTTTCTTGAATACTTTTCCAACTTCTGTAAGTAAATTTTTTATTGAATGTGTTTTTGGAAATTCGCCAACTTATGCTTCAAATAAAGCTGACAAAATTGCTCTATGTTAAAAGCAGAAATATCAAAGATTTTTTTTCTAAATAATTCTTTTGCATTGTCCAAAAAATTTAAAGCCCTTTCTTTAATTAAATTTACTTCCTTTCTACTCATACTTATTTTTAAAATAACTAGCTTTAAATAATTTTTAAGCCCTGGCCGGGATTCGAACCCGGGACCTCATGCTTACCAAGCTTCCGCTAAGTTATGCGCTCTAACCAACTGAGCTACCAGGGCTTATTTTTAAATTATTTTTTAAAATTAACAAATTTCACTTCCTTTATGTTTTCCTTCTATTCCATTTAAAATTTCTTCTTCATTTTCTCCATTTAAAATTATAACTTTAATTCTTGATCTTTCTACAATTTTTAAAGCTGACAAATCAAACAAGCTATATTTACCAGGCTCCTGCTTATTCTTTAAAAGAATTTTTTCAAATTCTTCGTAACTTAATCTTTCAATTTTCCTCGCATTCTTTTCAATTTTTGGATCATCAGAATAAACTCCATCAACATTAGTTGCTTTTATTAAAAAATCAGCTTTTATTGCTTCAGCAAAAAGAGCAGCATCAAAATCAGTTGAATGCCCAGGCTCATTTCCTCCGCAAACAATTATCTTTTCCTTTGGTATATTTTCTATTTCTTCCACACTTCTAACAACATTTTGGTAAGCTAATTCGCCTAAAGCAGAAATTAAAGTTAAAGCATTCAAGTGAGTTGCAACAATTCCAATTCTATCTAAAAGGGTTAAAGAAGAATTAAAGCTTTTTGCAACATTTTGATAATCTCTACAAATTTTTCCTCCACCACAAACCACAACAACTCTTTCACATTTTTCCTTAATCTTTTTCAAAACTCTTGCATACTTTTCAAAATTTTCCTTTGTAAGTTCTTTTGTAAGTAATGAACCACCTAAAGTTATTACAACTTTCATGAATTTAATTTCCTTTTCTAACTTTTAATTTTTCCCTTAACCCTCCTTTAGGAAAATGGACAAAACTAAAAATTTTTTAATTCCAATAAAATTATTCTAATATTAGTAGAGTATTAGAATTGATAGAATGAGCGAATTTATAAGAAATCTTAGCAATTTCCTCTCAACAGAAATCAGAAAAAAAGTTTTTCTTTATTATGCTTTTTCGAAAATTTCACCTTCAGCTATAGTCAAAGAAACAAAAATACCTTTTTCAACTGTTGATAGAATAACTCAACTCTTAAAAGTTCAAAACATTTTGAAGGAAGAAAAGGGAAAGGATGCAAGAGAAAATTTTTATTCTGTTAACTTTGATTTTTGGGTTGAGGAAAATTTGAAATTCTTGGGTTTTGATTTTTTGGAAAAGCATCAGCTAGATGAAATAAAAAATTTTTTCAAGGACAAGAAATTTTTCACAATCTCTTTTCTTTTCACAAACTCAAAATTCATCCCAAAATTTTTTAAGGATATATTGAAAATAGGGGATGATTTGCAATTTCTTTTACTCATGCACTTGAATGAGATTGAAAAAAATTTTGCGTGTTTGCCTTCATACATTTTAATTTTCCTCCAATTTTCTCCTGCACTTAAAAAACTTGCAAAAGACATAGAAAATGATTTTTTGGAAGAGGATGTTCTCAAGATAAATGATGAGATAAAAAAGAACTATCCTTTCATAAAAGATATTTTTATAACAAAGGATGATTTGATAGATTTTGAGAAAAAAAGAATTAGGCTTTCTAATCTTGCAATAAAAATTTTTGAGAAAAAACTTTTGAAAATGAGTTTGGAGGAGGAAAAAGAATCAAAGCAAAATTTTTGAGAAGAATTGGTTGCATAATTTTTGTTCCAAAAAATTCAAACCCATTTTTAAAATTAAAGAACAAAGAAATAATTTTATGGGTTTTAGAAACAGCTTCAAAATTTTTTAAAAAAATTGTTTTGGTTTGTGATGAAAGTAAAAAAGAAAAGCTAGGAAAAATTTTTGGTAAAAACGTAAGAATTTTTTCTTTAAAAAAATTTTCTTTTAAAAAAGCTATAAGGGAAGGAGAAAAATTTTTGAAAAAAGAATATTACCTTTTAATTTCTTCAAACATGCCTTTTATTTTAGAAAAAACTTTGAGGGAACTTTTGGTAAGATTCGAGAAAAATAATGACTGCATTTGCTACTTTTGGTCTTTAAAAAAATTTGAGCCATATTGTGCAATTTACAGGAAAAATTTTTTAAAATCAGGAAGAATTGAAAGTTTAATCAAATCTTCAAGGAGAAAAATTCTTGTTCCAATTTCAAAAGAAACTTATGAATTTTTTAAAGTTAATTCAGAAAAAGATTTGAAAAATGCGATAAGAATTTTAAAAAGTAAATGGGGTAAAAAATTTTCTAAGATTAAGTTCTAACTATTAAAGCAACTCCAATTACTATTAGAGCAATTCCTGAAATTCTAAAAATCGTTAAATTCTCGTTAAAAAGAATTTTTGCCAAGACTGCAGTAACTATATAACCTAAGGAAAGTAATGGAAGAACAAACGTAACTTCTGCTTCTTTCTTTGAGAAAAGTACAAACCAAACTAAAGTGTTTAGAAGAAAAAGAAACAAACCAAGAAAAACATACTTTTGAAAAATTATTTCAAAAATTTTTTTTACTTAATATTTCCTTTACTCCTACTTCACCTACTTCCAGCATCCCCTTTCTTAAAAAAATTTGGGCAAAGCTTCCAAGGAAAACTGAAATTAAAGTTAAGACAATTATTAGCATGCTTTTCATTAAAAATAATTTTAATTTGCGAAATAAAAGCTTGATTTTAGTGAAGAAAATAAAAGTTAATTTTTTCGTTTTAAAATTAAAAATAAGCTAAAATTTTACTTTAGAAACAATTAGAAAATATTTTTTTACTTTTTAAGATAAAAAAAGCAATTTGAATTTTGAGTTTTGATAAAGGAAAAAATGTTTCAAGAAACTATTATATACCTCATAAAATTAATTTTATTTTAGAAAAAATCCCGAGCACTGCTCTCTTTAAAGAGAGCAGTGAAAGGATAAAAAAGTGAGTTGGTATGAAAAAGATAATTGCAAGTTTGTTGGCTGCGTTAATGGTAGCAATGCCAGTTGCACCAGCATTAGCAAAAACTTTCGGTGAATTTCCAGCATTTTTAAGTATTGATGGAACAGCAGACTATTACGTAGTTGTTGGTACAGGAGGAATAGATCCAAGAGGTTTGGCTAGCGATATAGCAGGAGCAATTGATATAGCAACAAGGTTGGCTGAAGTATCTTATACAACAGTAACAGTAACAGGAGCTGTTGTAGGAGGAGTAGAAGGAAAGGAAGTTGATGACATTCCATTTAATACAGCAATAAATGACGTTGCGTACTTTGGTTCAGAGCTAACAGCAACTCATGTACCAGCTTTAATAAGGGGAGAAATTGAATTTGATGGAAATAAGTATCCAGTAGCAGAGAAAATAACAGTACCAAATGCTGAGGTAAATCACAACAAGAATGTACTTAATGGAAGCGTGTACCTTAACTTACAGGCTGCCAGTACAAAACTTACATATACTTATGAGTTTGCAACAGGTTTTGACAAAGCTTTGTCAGTAGATAATCCGCTTTCAATTACATTATTTGGAAGAGAATTCTTGATAACAAATTTCACTACTGACAAATTCACAGCTTTAACTGGATCAGTAGGAACTGCAACAGCAACCCAACCAGTAACCTATGGCAATTACAAAGTATATGCAACTTTAGGTGGAACGAACTTCTGCCAATTTAAGGTCACAGATCTGAATGATAATCCAATAGAGACGGTAACAGTATTTGGCGCTACGGGTAGTGTGGACACAACAAAAACAACGCCAAGGCTGACTATAAGATTAATAAGTGTAGCAGCTCTTCAAGATGGTACAGTTGTTGGAGCAAAGATTGTAGTTGGACCAAGAGGAGAGGTTGAGAAAGAATATTCAAGTGGTGAATACTTCCCAGGAACAGATCTATGGAAGTTCGATATAACAGTAACAGGTACAGGTAATAAACAACTGAATAATATAACTTTGGAATACCAAACACCAAACGAAACTTATTATTATCTTAAGCCAGGAGAAAAAGTTGTAGCACCAAATAATTACTTTGAATTAGGATTCAAAGGATTGGCAGTAAATAGTTACGCAAGATTAACAGTAACGAAGGGAACTGTATCTGTTTATGCAAGCGCAACTGCCACCACTCCACTATATTCAAGCAAACCTGCTTTAGTGATAGAATCTGATTATCCTGTATTCAACAGTCAAACTTCAAAGAAAGCATACATAGTGGTAGTAGATTATTCGAACGCAACACTAGCATATTGGGATGATGTCGCAAAGAAAGCAATTAAAAGTGGGGATGTGGTAAATCTAACATCAGGATCAATAAGTTTCGATGGTAAGTTCGAGAAACACCAATTTACCATAAGTTTTGACGAAAGTAATAAATTGAAGATAATAGATGGGAAGAGTAATACAGTTGTAGCAAATTATGAGTATGACAAGAACCTGAAGAGATTTAAATTAGGATCAAGCGAAAATTCTGCAGAAAATACTGATATCAGTGCATGGGGAGATAATAATATAGGAGAATGGGAGTACGATACCGTTTCAAGTTACGGAACTATACTCCGAAGTGTAAAGTCAAATGCAGCTGTTGATAAAGTAGTAATTGATTTACCTGCTGAACAACAAACTGCAGTAATATACTTTGGTAAGTTAACTGGGGCTCCTGTAGAGGGAGGAGTTTACAAAGTAATTAAACCAATAACGAGCGCAGTTGCTCTTCTAGATACAGAAGTTACTTCTGCACACAAAGCAAAGAACATAATTTCAGTTGGTGGTCCTTGCGTTAACAGGATATCAGCAGAAGCTTTAGGTTTCACTGATCTAGTATGTGGTGCAGCTTCAGGAGTTCCAGCAAATGCTGCAATGATTAAGATTGTAGATAATGTATTCACTCCAGGAAAGTCAGTAATTGTTGTAGCAGGATGGGAGGCACAACACACAAGAACTGCATGCACAGTATTGCAGAACTACGATACTTTGCTAACGCACGTAAAAGATAAATCTGCAGTAAAGATTACCGCAGCCACTCAGACAGGAATAACTCCATTATAAAAATAGCTAAGCTTAACTTTGCTTAGCCTTACTTTTTCTTTTTTATTTTTGAAAAAATGATTTAAGTCTTATTCTCAAATTATTTTTATGGTAAAAATTAGGATTAAGCCAAGCTTTTTAGCTATTTTGGTTTGTGTTGGAATAGTGATTTTGCTGTTTTATTATTTTTATGAGCAAAGGCCGATAAATTCTTGGAAAATAGATAATTTTATCTTTGTTTTTAGGAGAAATTTAAGGGAGGCAAAGAAAATACCTGTTTACCCGAGCGAAGAAATTCTAAGTTCTATTTTAACAAA
>CALIKW010000060.1 GCA_938017915.1 uncultured archaeon
AGAAAAAAATAGAAAATTTTTGGAGAGAATTTTTTGTTAAGCATGAAAATATTTACGAGGTTGAAACTTCTACTATAATGCCAGAACAAGTTTGGCTTGCTTCAGGACATTTAAAAGATTTTATAGACCCTTTAACCCAATGCAAAAAATGCAAATCAACTTTTAGGGCTGATGAGCTAATAAAGGATTTGACAGGAAAATCAATAGAAGGGGCAAAACCAGAAGAACTTACAGAGATAATAAAAAAAGAAAAGTTAAAATGTCCAAGATGTAAGGGTGAACTAAGCGAAGCTAAAATTTTTAACTTAATGTTTTCAACTCAAGTAGGACCTTTGAAAGGAAATATAGCTTACTTAAGACCAGAAACTGCTCAAGGAATTTTTGTAAATTTTAAGAATATTTTTAATTCTATGCGAGCAAAACTTCCTTTTGGTATAGCTCAAATCGGAACTTCTTACAGGAATGAAATTTCTCCTAGACAATTCCTTTCAAGATTAAGGGAATTCAGGCAAATGGAAATCGAATATTTCTTTAATCCAGAAAGAGCAAACGAGTTTGAAAAATTTGAAGAATTTTCAAAAATAAAAATAAGAATATTAACGAGAGAAAATCAGAAAAAGGAAGGAAAGGTTTTGGAAATTACGGCAAAAGAAGCAGTTGATCAAGAAATCCTTCCTAATAAAATCATGGCTTACTTTCTAGCAAAAGAATTCATTTGGTATCAAATGCTTGGAATACCAGAAGAAGCCTTAAGGTTTAGACATATGCTTCCTGAGGAAACTCCTCACTATTCAAAGGGAAATTTTGATTTGGAAATAAAATTTGATTTTGGATGGAAGGAAGTTGTTGGTAATGCTTATAGAACAGATTATGATTTGAAAGCTCACATGAAACATTCTGGGGAAGATTTGAAAATTGAAGATGATGGCAGAAGAATTATTCCACATGTTATAGAGCCGTCTTTTGGTATTGACAGAACAATATATGCTGTTCTGCTTTATTCCTTTGTTGAAGATAAGGAAAGGGGCTGGGATTGGTTTAAATTCAAACCAAAAATTGCTCCTTACTTGGCAGGAATATTTCCACTCGTATTAAAAGACAAACTTCCGGAAAAAGCTAGAGAAATATATGAAAATTTAAAAAAATGTTACGATGTTTTGTACGATGAATCAGGTTCTATAGGAAAAAGGTATGCTAGGAGTGATGAAATCGGCGTGCCTGTAGCAATTACAATAGACTACCAAACTTTGAAAGATGGAACAGTAACTTTAAGAAACAGAAATGATACAAAACAAGTAAGAATAAACGAAAAAGATTTAATTAATGTTTTATGGAAAATTTTAGAAGGAAGTTTTAGCTTTTAAGCAGCCTTTCCCCTATATATCCTTACAAATTCTGGAGTTAATATAAGAAAGTCATCATGGGCTATTGCCATATCACCATTCATTGCCATGCAAGTTTTCTTCAACCTATCAACGCATTTTTTTAGTTCTTCTAAATTCTTATCTCTCATATCTTTAATCTTAACAAAAACAACATTTCCTTCTCTTAAACTTTGCTGAATTCTTTCAACATCAGCAAAGGAATTTAAATTTTCTATCTTCAAATTAATCTCTTCTTTTTCTTCCAACAAACTTTCATCCACCTCTATAAATCCTTCCTCTTCCTTTGGCTTAAGCTTTTCTAGAATTTTTTTGAAATCCATATGCTCACTTATATTATAATTTGCAATTTAAAGTTAAATACTTAACCTAAATTTCTCCTCTCTTCTTCTAACAAACTTACTATGTTCCAGATTTTTGTTCTTGCATAAATTGGCATGTTAGGATCGTTTATTATTTCATCCAAAGTATTTATTGCAGTACTAAGCTTTACTTCTGGTGGATCATTTCCGCTTAATGCCTTCTTAGATTCTTCTACAGCTCTTCTTATATTTCTTGGAACAGTTCTATCATTTATTATTTGATCCATTAGTGAGATTACATTTTCAATTCTCATACTTTCACTTTTTCTTCTATTTCTTTTTGCAAATTTTTTAATTTTTCACTTACCCTTTCTTCGCTTTTTTCCAAACTTTTAATTCTTAACTCAGTATTTTCCTTTAATTCTCTAAGCTCTTTCTTCAACTCTTCCACAGGTTTCAAAACCATTATTTGTCCTGCAATCTTAAATGCTTTTTCTTCTTTTGTTTTTTCCAATTCTTCCAAAGCCCTTTCAATTTCCAAATTTTGCAATTTAAGGCTTTCTTTCTGGATTAAAACAGCTTGCAACTGTTGCTGATAAGCTTGAAATTGAGCTATTAAATTCTTAGTTTTTTCATCCATCATCTTGCCCTCACCCTCTTCACAACTTGTGGTCTAAGCTTTACAAAAATTCTATAGCCACAATACGGACATCTTATTTTTTCATCGATTCTTTGAACTATTTTCTTGCATTTTACACATTTATACATTTTCCTCCCTCTTCGTTTCGCCCGGCATGTAAGCTAAACCTGCAAATTTTATTTTACATTTTTTACACTCCCAAATACCCTTTGCAACTCTCTTAACATATGGCATATTACATTTTGGGCATATATTCCTTTGCTTTTGAATTTTTTCTATACTGCTAACAATTTTTCTAACTTTTTTTCCGTATCTTGGGCCAAACCTTCCTGCACTACCAACTTCTTTCTTTCTTCCCATAACCTCACTTTCTAATTATTTTAAACTTTGGCCTTGAACTTAATCTTTCTAAAATGGCTTTTAACTGGTCATCCGATATTTGAGATTTAATTTTTCCTGATTGAAAAAGTTGAATTAAGTATAACTCTAACTGAGAAGCTATTTCAGGTTTAACTAATCTTATCCTTCCCAACCTCTCAAAAGCTTCCTTGCTCAAAACTTTTTTCAAAATATCTTTTTTCATTTCTTCCAATCCTTCATTCACCCTTTTTCACCTCGTAGGCAATTTTATCTAAAAGAGAAATTCCCCTCTTACTCAACTTTCTCCCTTTTTTATCCTTTTCAACCAATCCGGCTTTCTCCAATTGCTGTAAAATTTTTCTTATTATATTTCCAGAAGCTTTTCTAAATCTTGCTGGTTTAGTTCCCCTTTCTTTTCTACCCCCATAATACGTTCTTAACCTCTCAACACCCACAGGACCATTTAAATATAATCTTCTTAATATCGATGCAGCCCTTATGAACCAAAAATCTTCTTGATCTGGTGGCCTTTCCTTGTGAGCACCAGATTTAACAAAAAAGCTCCAAGGTAAAGGTCTTATTTCTTCAAATTTTTTCAATTCTTCTTTCAATTTTTCTATTAGCCTTTGTGCATTAACTTCTCTTACTGTCACCATACTTATCCTTTTATTTTAAGTTGTATTTAAATCGATATGAAAATTAAATTTTAAATTTATTTTTTTAAAGGATGACGATAAACTTCATTACAGTTTAAACATTTAACTTCCAAAATTTTATTTTTAATCCTGACCTTTGAGCTTAAACCTGGAATTAGTAAAGAATTACAATTTTTGCAGAACTTTTTTTTCAAATCTTTTGAAAATCTTATGTTATACCTTAAGCCAATTTTTCTAGCTAATTGAACATACCTTTTGCTTCTTTCTGGATGTGCTCTAAATTCTTTTTCTGCAAGTTCAAAAAGAATTTTTATCCTTTCTTTTGCTATCCTTCTTTGCCATTCTGGTTTTTTCCCTCTCATCAATTAACTTTTGATTTTGAAAAATAAGTTTAAATTTTCTCAAAGATTTTTTTAAGCCTAAATTTTGCTAAAAGATAGCCGAGAAAATCCCTATGATTAAAATGAATGGCCCATCAAAATGTTTATAAATTGTATCTCTCATTCAAATCAAAGAAGTCTACGTAAAAAAGAAAAATGAGAATTATTAGAATAATAACTATAATATCAACCTTTCTACATCCTTAAAACTCAGCTTTTTCTTCATAATTTTATTTTTTCAAACTTTTTTATAATTTTAAAAAATTTTCAAAAATTTTCCAGCAATTATGAACATAGCATGACCCCAAGCCAAGGGGATTATTGAAGCAGGCTTTCCATTTTTTATTTGTTCTGGTAGCTTTTCTTCAACTCTCTCCAAAACCCAATTAAAATACTCTAAAGCTTTACTCTTATTTCCAGCTAAGGAAAAATAAATCGAAAGCCAAAAGTTTAGAACAGGCCAAGCTCCTCCTTCCTTCCTCCTTAAAAATCCTGCATACTTATCCCCTTTGTACCGCATAATTCCTTTTCCTTCAACAGAATTTTCTCTTATTATTTTTTCTACAGTTGAAATTATTCTAGGATCTTTTGGTTCAAAAATTTCAGAAGGCCAAACCAAACCTAGCAAAGAAGAATCTAAGCTTTTATCTTTTTTTGAATTAAACTTTCTAACAAAGCATTTGCTTTCTTCATCATAAGCTTTTTCTATTCTTGCTCTCATTTGTTTTAAGCACTCCTCCCATTTTTTATTTGGCCCAATAAGGTTTAAAGCACATTCCAAACCTTTTATACAAATAGCCAAAGAATAAGTAAAATTCTCATGATTTTTAGGCGAAGCTACTCTTTCCTCCCATAAATCATAATGCCTTCTAAAGCAATCACCTTTCCAAGAATTGCAAATACCATTAGCAATTTTTTTAGCTAAATCATCAAATTTATTTGTTGAAAAAATTTTAGAATGATTATAAATAGCCCAAAGTAAAATTCCTAGCTGATCAGGTTGAAATTGTCTTCCATACATTTTTCCGCTAGGATAATATCTCATGTAAAAAATTCCCTCTTCCTCAAACCTTTCAGCATTCCAACACCACTCAAAAAACTTTTCAGGAATTTTTTTAATTTTAAGCAAATCGCAAGCATAGCAAACAAAGCTTGCATCCCTCGGCCAAACATAATAATAATTTTTCACACCTTTTGGATAATCAGGATCATAAATGTTTGAAGCAACTATCGCTCCATTTTTTAAAGAACACTCTTTAAAAACTTCTATACTTCTTTTAAAAATTCTTTCAACTTTATCCATACTCTTCTCTTACAATTTTTTCCAGTTCCCTTCTTCCAGCAAACCTTTCTTCACCGAATCTTGAAATTGCAAAGGAGGCTAGAGCATTTCCATAAGCTCCTGCCATTTCCAATTTTTTGTGTTTTAAATATCCAAAAACAAATCCTGCGTTGAAAAAATCTCCTGCTCCTGTTGGGTTTATCGGTTTTGTTTTTATTCCTCCTACCTTAAAAAATTCTTCTTTATTAGCAACAATACAACCTCTTTCACCAAGCTTTAAAGCAACATTTTTACAACCCAAACTTAAAATTTCCTCAACAATTCTTTCTTCACTTTTTTCTCTAGTTAAAATTTTTCCTTCTTCAAAATCAGGGAAGAAAAAATCTACGAGCTTTAAATTATCTTTTAGTTCTTTAAGATCGCAATTTATTCCGCTTTTTAAGTCAGGCTCTAAACAAGTTATAACCCCCCTTTCCTTAGCATATTTTAAAACTTTTTTTGCATCTTTTTGAAAGTTTTTAAGCAAGTTATAACCACCAATATATAAGACTTTTCCTCTAATTTCTTTTAGCTCAAAATTTTTTAAAGAAAATAAAGAGTTAGTTCCTCTAAAAGTTAGTAAAGACCTTGAACCATCTTTTAAATGAATTCCTATGCTAATTCCTGTTTCTTTCCTTATTCTTTTAATTTTAGTTTTGACTCCAAATTTCCTCATTTTCTCTACTATAAAATCTCCGAAAAAATCAGAACCAAGTAAACCAATGAATATTGTTTTAATTTTAAGGTTAGAAATTGCCATTGCAAAGTGAGCAGCTCCTCCTCCAACCTCAAGCTTGATCGAATCTATTAAAATTTGGGAATCTTTTTTTGGGTATTTTTCTATCGGATGAGTTAATAAGTCTATGTTAGCATCTCCAACAACACTTATCTCAACCATTTACTTCCCTCTTATAATCTTTAAGTATTTCCTAACAATTTCTGAATACTTTTTTACAATTTCTCTCAACCTTTTTTCATTCCTTGCTTCAGCACATAAATTTATTTCAGGCAAAGTTTGACTTAACCTTATCAAAACCCACTCAGATTTGTTAAGCTTCACTTTAACTCCATCACCTACATCAATAGCTTTTGGGAATTTTTCCCTAAATTTCTCAATTAATTTTACCTTATTTTCATCATTTACGACATTTATGTAAATCTTCTTTACAGGATTTAGCTTAACTTTTTTTATTAGTTCTTCAAGTGTCTTTCCAGTTTTGTTCAAGATTTTACATAAGTATAAAGTGGAAAGAATACCATCAGAAAAAGGGTAAAAGATATTAAAATAAAAGTGGGAACTTTCTTCCCCAGCAAACAAAGCTCTTTCTTCCCATACTTTTTTTTCTATGAAGTTGTGGCCTATTCTACTCCACACTAATTTTCCATTTTTCTTTTTTACAAGCTTTTCTAGCCCACTCGCACAATCATGAGTTAAAACAATTTTTCCTTTTCTCTTAAGCAAATCTTCAATAAAAATTGCACACATTATGCTTGGATCTATTAAATCCCCTTTTGGATCTATGAAAAAGCTTCTATCTGCATCGCAATCTAACGCAACACCAAAATCAACTTTCTCCTTTTTCACATTTTTTATTGCAAAATTCAAAATATTTCCAGCTTCAAATTTGTGAAAGCCGTATAAACTTGCATCAGGTTTTTCATGTAATGTAATTAAATTTAATCCCATATCCCTTAATATTGGTATTGCTTTACTTCCAGCTCCACCGAGAAAATCGATCAAAATTTTTCCTTTAACTTTTCCTATTTTATCCTTCAAAAATTTTGAGTAATCTTTTAAAGGATTTTTTTCCTTTCTAACCTTACCCTTTCCTTTAAGAAATCTTTCTGACTCAACAATTTTTTCAATAATTTTTATCTCTTTATCGCTAAAGCTTAATCCATTTGGCTTAAATAATTTTACTCCATTCCACTTTATTGGTGCATGACTTGCAGTTATATAACAACCAAATGTTTTTTTCTTCCATGCATAAAAATAAGCAGCTGGATTTGGTATTATCCCAAGAAAAATTACGTTACAGCCAGTAGAAATTAATCCAGAAATGATATTTTTAGTTAAAGAAGGTGAGGAAGGTCTTGTGTCATATCCTACAGCAACAGTTTTTCTTCCTTTTAAAAAAGTTCCTAGGGCTTTGCCTATTTTAAGCGCTATTTCATCAGTTAAATCTTTCCCATAAATTCCTCTAATATCATAAGCTCTAAAAATGCTCACGATATTAAATTTATTTTCTAAAACTATAAACTAATTTTATGATAACTTTTGAAAAGGAAATTATTAAAATAAAATTCAAAAGTCCTTTGACAAATTTTTCTGTTGTTGAAAATGAGGTGGAAATGAGGAAAGATCCTTTAACTTCAAGAATATGCAGAATAAATGTCGAAAGAGCAAAAAGGTTTAAGCAGGTTAAAATTCTTGAAGCTGGAATTGGAAAAATTGCTGAAAAAGTTAAGAGCAAATGCTTTTTTTGCCAGAAAAACATAGAGAAATTAACTCCAAAATTTTTTGGAATAAAGGAAAGGATTTCTAAGGGAAATTGTGTTATTTTTCCAAATTTATTTCCTTTTGGTCAATACCATGCAGTTGTGGTTTTGGATAAGAAAAGGCATTACTTTCCCTTAAATAAGTTTAACTCGAAAGTGCTTTTAGATTCTTTTGAAGCAAGCATAGAGTTTTTTAAAATAGCAAATGAAAAAGATCCTGAATTCAGATTTCCGAGTATAAACTTTAACTTCCTTCCTTCGGCAGGGGCTTCAATTTTACATCCTCACTTTCAAATAACTTTAGATAAAAAACCAACTTTTTTCACGAAAATTCTAATAGAAAAAAGTTTTGAATATCAGAAAAAGTTTAAGTCAAATTTCTGGTTTGATATTATAAATGAAGAGAAAAGAATAGGAGAAAGGTTTATAGGTGAATTTGGAAGTTTTTCGTGGATAGCCGATTTTGCTCCACTTAAAAATTACCAAGTCTCTGGTATAATTAATGAAAGAATTTCGAGTTTTGATAATGTGAAAAGAAAGCATCTAAAAGACTTATCTTTATCCCTAGAATTGCTTTTCAAGAAATTGTATAAAAATGGGGTTAGAGCAATAAACTTTTCAATATTTTCAGGCCCTTTTAAAGAAGAT
>CALIKW010000061.1 GCA_938017915.1 uncultured archaeon
TAAAAACAAATTTAAATTATGGGAAAAGGAGTTGCTATACCTTATATTGTTGCTTTGGTTATTGGGTTAATGATTTTAGTCATAATGGTTTATTTAATCAACAAATTTATCATTAAAGGTGGTGGAGGCACATCTGCTGAAATATGTAGGTCTAGATTTATTGATTGGTGCATAATGTGCAGAAATTTAGGATGGAAAAGAGACAATCTTATTATTCCATCAAGCTTGGTGAATGATTGTGGAGAGGTGATTGGTAAACATCTTGGTTTTTATATAGATAATGCGGAAAATAGATTTTGCGATACAATAAAAACCAAGTTGGATTGCTGTAAGGTAGGTGTGAAAAATGAACAATGTCCATAAAGGAATTGCTATACCTTATATTATTGCTTTGGTTATTGGATTGTTAGTTTTAGCTTTTATATTTTATTGGATATATAGAACAACAAACCCTTCCTACCTTTCCCTCCAAGAATGTAAATCTCGCTACATAACTTGGTGCACGAGTTGTGCCCAAATGAAGTGGCCAGGATTTCATTGTATGCCACTAGGTGTCTTGGAATGTAAAGAAATTTTACGAAATGCTGGTTTTAAAGTACCGGAAGGTACTTCGTGCTCCCCCAAACAATATATAGAGGTTGCTGATTGTACTTATGAAGATGTGAAAAAGGATTGCGCTGCTTTAGGGGTTTGCTTGAATAATCCTGCATGTTAAATAATTTTTTTATTTTAAAAATAAATCTAAATTATGGGAAAAGGAGTTGCTATACCTTATATTATTGCTTTGGTTATTGGATTGATAGTTTTAGTTTTGGTGGCTTATTGGATATATAGGATGTTTTCCACAGGAGCTATGTCAGCAGAAGAGTGCAAGTCCAAATTCATAGATTGGTGTACTTCGTGCATGAATAGAAGATGGAAAGGCGGTTCCTTACCTCAAGCAATTAGTGACTGCCTTAAGAACTCGTTTAACATTCTAATTGGAGTTAATGAAAGTTGTGAGAATGCAACAGCAAAATTAAAATGCTATGAATTTGGGGTTAGATGAGTTTATTGTTATTAATTTTTTTATTTTAAAAATAAATTTAAATTATGGGAAAAGGAATTGCTATACCTTATATTATTGCTTTGGTTATTGGATTGTTAGTTTTAGCTTTTATATTTTATTGGATATATAAGATGTTTTCTGGTGGTGGAATGGATTGTAGAAATTGCAGGGCAAGGTTCATTCAATGGTGCAATCTTTGCGCTACAGCAAATGCTAACTCAGAGGAATGGAGAAAACCAGTTACTACTATGCCTCTTGATTTAATAGAATGTGCTGATAAATGTAATTTACATCCAAAATCCCAAGTTTGTATATTTGGCGTTGTTGATTGGTGTGATATGAGCTCGTTCGTTTTATGTCAAAACGTAAATCCGTGTATAACCTGTCAGTTAAAGAAATTAAAGGAAAGTTGTATGGCCCTTGGTGTAGAATAAGATCATCTTTTCCCTTTATATACTCCAAAGATTTAGGAAAGGGTGCAACTTCTACATCCAAGCTTGCCTTCCTTAAGCTTTAAATGATTATCCTTCTTCATAAACTTTATTTCTCCATTTTTCACAATTTGAGGACTTATATTATTGCTGTATTCTCAATTTATCATACTTTAAAAACTCTTTCCATACCCTTTAATCCAAGCTCTTCTGCACCTTCAGAATTTAAAATAACTATTGGCTTTCCAGATGTTATACTTAAAAGCCTAACTTTGAGTTTCATCTCGGAACACACTTATTATTTTCACAAATACATCCTTGCTCTGGTTTTGGAGAAATTACTTGAGGACAAATTATAAGCTCAGGACATTCTGGCTCTATAAAATTCCTTTTATTAACACACTCCCACTTAGCTCCAGCATTTTCTGGGCAACAATTAACGATTCTCCACTCACACTCTTCATTACTTAAACAAAAATTTTTTGGAATGAGTTGAGGTGAAAGTTTAGCTAAAAATATTCCTAAGTAAACTGAAAATAAGACAATTAAAATTGTTAATGGTATTGTTTCCATTTTCTCACTAATATTTTACTTTTTTACTAACTTTTAATCCTTTTATTATCTTTACTCCTGAGCTACTTCCTATTCTAGAAGCACCTGCTTTTATAAGTTTTAAAGCCTTTTTGTAATCTCTTATTCCACCAGAAGCCTTTATTTTCATTCCTGGCACTACCTTTTTAATTATTTCCAAATCCCTTAATTTTACTCCCCCTCTTAAGCCTGTGCAAGTTTTTATGAATTCTGCTCCTGCTTTCTTTGCTATTAAACAAGCTTTTTTAACTTCTTCTTCGCTTAGATCAGGTGTTTCAAGAATAACCTTTACCCCCCTTCCCTTAGCTGCCTTAACAACTTCCCTTATATCATTTTCAACTAACTCATACTTTTTGCTTTTAAGCCAGCATCTGTTCAAAACCATATCTATTTCATCTGCTCCATTTTCGACAGCAATTTTTGTTTCTACAACTTTTGATTGGGTTGGGTTAAAGCCAAAAGGAAAACCAACAACAGCTATAACTTTTACCTTATTTTTAACCAATTCCTTAGCCTTTTCAACCCAAATAACAGGAACACAAACTGAATTGAAGTTATACCTTAAAGCTTCTTTACAAAGCCTCTCTATATCTTTTTCAGTAGAGTTTGGACTAACGTTAGTATGATCTATAAACTTAGCTAAATTTTCATTAACAACCATATTTTATCTTTATAATCTTTAAAAAATTAATTGGTATCATGATAGTTTTTTCCTATTCCTCAATTCCATTAGCAAAAAATATTGCTAAAAAGCTTAAAGCCAAATTTTCTAAGTTGGAGATTAAGCATTTTCCTGATGGAGAAATTTACTTAAGGTTTAAGGAAAATTTAAAGAATAAAGATATAGTAATAGTTCAATCTTTAGCAAGAAGTCCGAATAAAGAGATTGTAGAACTTTTATTTTCTAGCTTGACTGCAAAAGAATTGAGAGCAAGAAAAGTTTTAGCAGTAATTCCATACTTAGCTTATATGCGTCAAGACAAAAGTTTTAGAAAGGGTGAATGCGTAAGTGCAAGGATTTTGCCAAAATTAATAGAAAGTTGTGGAGTAGATGCAGTTTTTACTTTAAACCATAACTTGCACAGAATTAAAAGCTTAAGCAAAGTATTTTCTATTCCTGTTTTTGAGTTGAGTTGCGAAAAAGAAATTAGTAATTACTTAAAGAAAAATTTTTTAAAAATAAAATGTAAAGTAGTTTCTACAAATTCTGTACAAACAAAATTTAGTAAAATAGATGTTTCAGAAGTTTTTTCTTCTGCAATAAAGAGATATTTAACTCAAAAACCTATTAGGGAAATAGATGAATTATTTTGAGGAAAAGAGAAGGGAAATGGTTGAAAAGCTGAAACAATCTGGCTATTTGAAAGATAGAAGAATAGAAAGGGCTATGCTTAAAGTTAAGAGAGAACTTTTTGTTTTACCTGAATACAAAGAGGATGCTTATCTTGATACACCTTTACCAATTCCAGGAAATGCTACAATTTCTGCTCCTCACATGCACTGCATTTACTTGCATGCTTTAGAACTTAAAGAAAATGATAAGGTTTTAGAAGTTGGATTTGGTTCAGGAATTTTGTTGGCTTATATAAAAGAAATAATTGGTAAAGGAGAAATTGTTGGAATAGAAATTAATCCTGAAACTTTTAAATTTGGGAAGAAAAATTTAAGAAAAGCAGGCTATAAAGACATAAAATTAATTCTTGGAGATGGCTCAAAAGGTTTGGGAAAAAACATTAAATTCGATAAAATTTTGGTAAGTGCAGCTTGCCCAGAAATTCCAAAACCATTATTAGAACAATTAAAACCTAAAGGGATTTTAATAGCTCCTGTTGGAAGTATATCAGGAAGGCAGGAATTGATAAAAATAAAGAAAAATAAGGGAATTAAAAAGGAAAATTTGGGAAGTGTAATTTTCTTACCATTAGTAGGAAAGTATGGATTTAGGATTGAATAGTAGAAAAGTCCAAACACATCCAAAAAATTTTCATTCAAGAAATAGGTAATACTCGATTAAGAAATTCCATTTCTCTTAACTATATACATGGGGTCGGAGGGATTTGAACCCTCATTACGAGGTACCTTCCTTTCATTCATTTCAAAGCTCCATCAAAGTACCTCTGGAGCCTCGCGTCCTAACCAGGTTAGACGACGACCCCGATAAATTTGTTTTGTTTTAAATTTATTTTAATTTTTAAATTTTAAGGAAAGATATTAAATTCGTGAGATTGGCAAAACTTAAAATCAAAATTATTATGGGTTGGTGAAGAAAATAAATTAGTAAAGAATGCTTGCCAAGGAATGAAAAAGCTCTTACAATTTTTGAATTTGGTAAATTAGAACTAAAACTTCTTTTTCCATTTGGGTAAAAAATTTTTCCGAGAAATACTCCTAAGAGCAAAATCCCAAACCAAGGAAATAGTGGAAAATAATCAAAAGAGAAAAAGTTTTTTGGAGTAATGCCAAGCCAAATGAAATAGTATGAATTTAAGCTGAAGTTAAGAAAAAGGGCTCCAAGAGCTATTGAAAAAATTCCGAAAAGAAGGTAGAAAAATTTGTTTTGTATATATTTTAAAAAAGGGTAAATTAGGAATGAAGTTAAAGCAAAGAAGTGAAGTATTCCAAAGATTATAAAACCTTTTTCAAGCAAAACAAATGTTAATACCGTAATTATTAAAGAAAGGAGGAAAAGCTTAACCCCTCTTTTAAAAAACCTGTAAAAGCTTTTCCTCCTTGAATAGCTTATATATAAGCAAATTCCTGAAATTAGAATAAAAGAAGAGGCTATTGGCAGGGCAAAAAATATTATTCTGGAATAATTTGGAAAATAAATGTCAAAAGCAAAGTGATATACTATCATTAAAGTAACTGCAATTCCCCTTGCAAAGTCAATTTCTAAATAGCGCATAATATCCTTAATTCTATTTTAAAAGATTTAGCATTTAACAACAGCGTTTTATATAGATACTTTTTCGAAATTCTTTTAAACTCTATACTGCCTTGCTTCTTTGTCAGAGCGTAAGCCCAAAATTTCTAAGAGGATATTAATTTCTTGAGTATGAAGTTCACGAGCTAATGAATCAAAAATTTTAAACACTTTTTCTCCGTATCTTGCATAATTTGGATTTTTGCCTTTAAGATAATTTTTTAAACTAGCAAAAAAATTTTGCGGCGAAACTGGCTTAACTTTTTCGACATATTGATTTAATGTACATGTCTCTCTGAATGGAACATCACAAAATTTGTTTAAGTCAATACCTTGGCCTATAATACCAAAGCGTAACTCTGCAAAAGGTCTTTTACAAAAAAGAAAGCCGAAGTTGATTTTTTCATTTTCTTTTGGTATAGATGGTGTAACTACATGATATTTACAGCCATACGCGAATTTACGCTTAAGACCATTAGGAGTTCTTTTATTACAAAAGTGTGAATATGCACCATCTCCACAAAAAGAGAATAAATCACCTAAAAAATAGCTACCAACTTCTACATATAAAAAGTTAGAATGATTTTCTAAGAAATAAGGATGTGCTGATATTAATTCTATGCTAAGTATCCCTGCTATCTCCTTCCTAGAAAGCTTATATTCTTTCTCCCAATGTTCTATATACCCTAGGAGTTCTTTCCTCAATGCCAAAAGCTTTTCATACTCTTCTTTAATATCCATAATTTTATCTTTTTATGAAAGCTTAAATACTTATCATAGCAATCTCCTGTCTGCTAAGTATTTCCAAAAATAGGTTAGAATTTTATCTTAAAAAGCCCCAGGAGGGATTCGAACCCTCAACCCCCTGCTAGCTTTCTCTCATCAATCAAACTAGCAGATACAAGGCAGGTGCTCTACCTTTGAGCTACTGGGGCTCATAAAAATTATCTTTATTAAATTTTTATTTTTTAACTTTATAGTTGTGATTATGAGCTTAATTTCTCCAGAAGCTAAAGAAAGATTTTTTAAAGCAGGTTACAGAATAGTTGGAAATCATTCAGCAGTTGAAATTTGTCACTGGACAAAAGAAAGCTTAAGGAAAGGAAGAGTTTGTTACAAGGAAAAATTTTATGGTATTAAATCACATCGCTGTTTAGAAATGACCCCAGCTTTAGTTTGGTGTACCCATAAGTGTAAGTTTTGTTGGCGTCCTCTTGAGTTTACTGTTTTAGGTGAACCAAAGCCTGATGATCCGAAAGAAATTGTGGAAGGATGCATAGAAGCAAGAAGGTTGTTATTAACAGGATTTAAGGGTTTTGATAAAGTTGATAAGAAAAAGTGGGAAGAAGCGAACAAACCAACTCATGCAGCAATAAGCTTAGCAGGCGAACCAACACTTTACCCAAAAATTTCTGAGCTTATAGAAGAATTTCACAAAAGAAGTATGACAACTTTTTTAGTAACTAACGGAACAAGACCAGATAGACTTTCTTCTTTAGAAGAAGAGCCAACTCAACTTTACATTAGCTTATGTGCTCCAGACGAAAAAACATACCTTGAAGTTAGCAATCCTTTAATTCCTGATGGTTGGAAAAAATTGAACGAAAGTTTAGAGCTAATGAAAAGTTTTAATTGTAGAAAAGTTATTAGGTTGACTTTAGTAAAAGGGTTGAACCTAAAAAATCCAGAAAAATACGCCAAACTAATTTTAAAAGCAGAGCCAGATTTTCTCGAGCCTAAAGCCTATATGTGGGTAGGGGAAAGTCAGAAAAGGTTACCAAAAGAAGCGATGCCTTCTATGGAAGATATAAGAAATTTTGCAAAAGAGCTTTCTTCTCATACTGGTTATAAAATAAAAAATGAAGATTTAGCAAGCAGAGTAGTGCTTTTAGCTAAAAAGTAGTTTTAATTATGAGGAAAAAATTTTGCCCGAAGTGCGGAAAAGAAACAGAAAAATTTTATGAAAATTTGTGCAAAGATTGTTTTTTAGAAAAATTTTCTTCGTTAGAAAAAATTCCTAAAAATTTTCTCTTTAAAAAGTGTAAGTTTTGTGGAAAAATTTTTTACAAAAAAGTTGGTAAAGAAAGTCTTGAAAGTTTGGTTGAAACCATTTTATCAAAAATTTTAGAAAAGGAAAAAATAGACTCTATAAATTATAGGATTTTTAATGATAAGCTGAAAATGGAAGTAGAAACAAAGATTGAAGATTTAAAAAAGGTTGAAGAGCTGACGTCAAATTTAATAATTAAACAGTTCGTTTGTAATGTTTGCAATTTAAAGGAAAAAGGATATTATCAAGCAATAATTCAATTGAGGTGTAAAAATGAAATTTTGCAAAAGATTGAAGAAGATATTAAAAAAGAAGTTGAAACTTTAAACAAGTTCGATGCTCTTGCATTCATTTCAAAAATCGAAAAGGAAAAAAACGGCTTAAATTTTTACATAGGTTCTAAAAAATCTGCTATGGAAATTGGTAAAATTTTAAAAAGGAAGTATAAGGCTGAATTAAAAATTTCTAGAAGGCTTGTTGGTTTTGAAAAAGGGAAAAGGGTTTATAGAGATACTATTTTAATTAAAATAAGTGATTAGATGGGAAAGAAGAAGTTTGAACCAAGTGAAGAAGAAGTTGAAATAGCAAGAATTAGGATTCCAAAAGAAGGGGAGGTTCTTGGTATAGTAGAACTTATGCTGGGTGGAGATAAGATGAAAGTAAGATGTGACGACGGAAAAGTAAGGATATGCAGAATTCCTGGGAGGTTAAGAAAAAAAACATGGATTAGAGTTGATGACCTTGTTTTAGTTCAGCCATGGGAGGCTCAAAAAGATGAAAGGGGTGATGTTATTTTTAAATATACTCCCACACAAGCAAACTGGCTTAAAAGAAAGGGTTATATAAAATCTATTTCTTTTTAAAAATAAAATTTTTAAAAAGTGAGAAAATGAACGCAAAATCTTTACTAAAATACTTTTTGGCAGGAGGGCTAGGAGGAGGAATAATAACCTATGCTTTAAGTCACCTACCATTTGCAAGCTATTTGTATTTGCCATACATTTCCCTTATCCTCAACACATTTTCAGGAATTTGCACTTTAATAGCAGGGATAATTGTAGATTTCGTTTTTAAAGACTAACTACTTTTTATTTTTTAATGAGAGATTCAGAATTTTTTGAAAAGTTTAAAATAGAGAGAAAGGTTTTTGATAGGAAAACTATACTAGCAATTTTAAAACTCATGAATAAGGGTTATGTGAAAATTGTGGAAAGTTTAATTAAGGAAGGGAAGGAGAGTTGTGTGCTCTCTGGTAAAGATAAGAAGGATAATTGGATTGCCTTGAAAGTTTATAGAATAGAGCATTGCGATTTCAAAAATATGTGGAAGTATCTAGTTTCTGACCCTAGGTTTTATGGGGTAAAAAAGAGCAGAAGAAGTATTGTTTATACCTGGTGTAAGAGAGAATTCAAGAATTTAAAAATAGCCTTTTCTGCAAAAGTTTCATGTCCTGAGCCAATAGCATTTTTTGAAAATGTTTTGGTTATGAGTTTTTTAGGAGAAAATGGAAAGCCTGCACCTCGCTTAATAGATGTTAGCTTAGACGAAAAAAATGCTTTAGCAGTTTATGAAAGTATAATGGAAGAAGTTAAAAAATTGGCTAAAGCAAAATTAATTCACTCTGACTTAAGTGCTTTCAATATTTTACTCCTTGAAAAGCCTTACTTGATAGATTTTAGCCAAGCAGTTCCTTTTTCCCATCCTTTAGCAAAAGAATTCTTGGTAAGAGATTTAAAAAATATTAATTCATACTTTAAGAAGATTGGTATATCTGTTAAAAGTGAAGAAGAAATAATTAAGGAATTGATATGAGAGATTTTATTAAGATACCTGAAGAAAGGATAAAAATATTAAGAAAAAATGAAAAGTTTTTGAAAAATTTAGAGAATTTGACAGAATGCAAAATAAAAGTTAATGAAGAAATTGAAGTTGAGTGTGAGGATCCTTTAAGAGTTTTAAGGATAAAGGAAGTTTTGAAAGCTTTTGGGAGAGGATTTGATTTTGAAGATAGTTTAAAACTTTTGGATGAAGATTATTATTTAGAAATAATAGATATTAAAGATTTTTCTGGAAAATCAAAAAACAGAATGAAAGTTTTGAAAGGAAGGGTTATAGGTACTGAAGGAAAAACTAAAAAGTTAATAGAAAAGTATGCTGATGTAAAAATTTCAATTTATGGGAAAACGATAAGTATAATAGGAAAATGGAATAAGCTCATGATCGCAAAAAAGGCGATCGAAATGCTTTTGTCAGGAAGTTTGCACTCTTCGGTTTATAAATTTTTAGAAAAGCAAAAGGTGTGAAAATGGAGGAAAGTATTGCTGAAAAAATGGCAAGGGAAATGAGGGAAGTTAGTGTAGCAGAATTTTTCGAGAAAAATAGGCATTTGCTAGGTTATGAAAATCCGACAAAAAGCTTGATTACTGTAGTTAAGGAAGGAGTTGATAACTCATTAACATGGGACATGCCTCTTGTAATAAAAAGAAATGGTAAGATTGAGGTAGTAAAAATTGGAGAATTTATAGATAAACAATTCGAAAAATATGAAAATTTTAAAATTATTGAAAGAGAAGGTAACTTGGAAAAACTGAAAACTTTTGACGATATTAAAGTACTTTCTTTTAATCCTTTTACTCTAAAAGTGTGCTTCAAAAAAGTTGGAACCTTGTTTAGGCATAAAGTTAACAGCAACATTTACAGAGTAACTTTAGAAGGTGGGAGATATGTTGAAGTTACAGACTACCATTCCTTGTTTGCACTAAAGGAAGGATTTGTTAAACCTATTAAAACTTCAGAATTAAGGAAAGGAGATTTTATAATTGTTCCAAGGAAAGAATGGCATTGCAAAACGAATCATGAAATAAATCTTTTGGAAGAACTTTTAAAACTTCCTGAAGAAAGGACTAAAAACATTGGCTTATATGGTGTTAAAAAAATTATAGATGAGCTTAAACAAGAAATAAAAAGGATTTTGCCTAAGGAGAAATTGTACAGAATTCAAGACTTCAAAAAATGTGACAGAATTCCTTTGAGCATTATAAAAAAATTACCCTCTGCTTTCTTGAAAAAATTTGAAAAATGTAAAATTGGATTCATGTTTAGTAAGTGCAAGGTTCCAGTAAAATTACAAGTAAATGAAGATTTAGTGAAATT
>CALIKW010000062.1 GCA_938017915.1 uncultured archaeon
TCAAAGAATTCGTGTTAAAAGCCTTAGCCAATAATTCAGGATTTATCGTATATTTAAGAAAGAATTTTGCAAAACACCTACATCAACTGATAAAAGAAAAGGGAATAAGAAAAGTCTGGAAAAAAATAAATTCAAGAATGAAATCAAAAAGCTTCTATCATGGCTCTTGGAAAGGTAGGTATAGACTATGTGATTATCTTTCTATTATAAAGAATTTTGAAATACCTTTTGAGCAAGCATTTGACGAAATAGAATATATAAGATTTAGACTAGGAATGGAACGATATGGGACGAGAACTTCTAACAAATTAAAATTGCCAACGACTTTTAAGAAGTGGTGTAAGTTATTTTACTTGCTTGGACTAATGTATGGCGATGGGAGCGTAAATTTAACTTTTGATAATGGTAATAGAAAGTTAAGAGAAAAGGTTGTAAAGTTTTGTAAAGAGATTTTAGGTTTAAATGCTAGGATAAAAAAGTATAGAGGCAAATGCCCCAGAGTTTATTTGAATGGTGGGCTCACTCTCAAATACTTTCTTAATACTCTATTCAACTACCCACTCAAATCTAAAGCCAAAACATTAGAAATGCCAAATTTTTTCTTTAGAATACCCATTAAATGGTTGGAAAATTTTATAAGGGGGTATTTCGATACAGATGGTTCTGTTCACCAAACTTCCTACATTTGTTCAGCTAGCAAAGAGGTGTTGAAAAAACTTCAACTTCTTTTACTTAGATTTGGCTGTTTAGCTTACCTTCGTGAAAAAAATGTAAAACTTCATGGAAAAATATTTAGAGAATTTATTCTCCACATTTCTGGAAAGAAAAATCTCAATACCTTCTTTTCAATTGGTTTCAGTGTAAATTACAAAAAACAAAAACTATTGAGACTTTTTAAAGAGAGCGGACTAAATAAAATCTACGAATACGGAATCCCAAAAAATATTTTACAAATAGCTGATATGGTAAATACGGTCATTTTGAAAGTAGAAAATATTGAAAGGGTAAAATTCGATGGTTATGTTTTCGATTTTAGCGTAGAAGATACCAACAATTTTGTCGCAAACGGTATTTTCATTCACAATACAACACTCACAGATAATTTGATGGCAGGTGCTGGGATGTTAGCAGAAGAAATGGCAGGTAAGGTAATGTATACATGGTTCGATGAACAAGAAAGAAGAAGACAACTTACAATTTATGGCGCAAATGTAAGCATGGTTCATGAGTATGAAGGCCAAGATTATCTAATTAATTTAGTTGACACTCCTGGGCACGTTGATTTTGGTGGTGATGTTACTAGGGCAATGCGTGCTGTAGATGGAACCATAGTTTTAGTGGATGCTGTAGAAGGCATAATGCCCCAAACAGAAACTGTTTTCAGGCAAGCATTAAGAGAATATGTTAAGCCAGTACTATTTATTAACAAGACAGATCGCTTAATTAAAGAATTAAAACTGCCTCCAGAAGAAATGCAAAAAAGATTTGAAGATATTATTAGAGATGTAAATATTTTAATTCAAAAGTATGCTCCTGCTGAATTTAAGGATAAGTGGTTAGTTAGCGTTGCTGGCGGAAGTGTGGCATTTGGTTCTGCTTATAAGAGGTGGGCAATTTCAATTCCATACATGCAAAAAACTGGCATAACTTTTAAAGAAATAATTGAGTTGACTTTAGCTGGAAGAGAAGATGAGTTAGCAAAAAAAGCCCCCTTACATCAAGTTGTTTTAGATATGATAATAAAGCATTTACCAAATCCACTTGAAGCTCAGAAGTACAGGCTTGCAAAAATTTGGAAAGGTGATTTGAACTCAGAAATCGGAAAACAAATGTTGGCTTGTGATACAAATGGTAAGCTTGCTGCTATCGTAACAAAAGTTGTTCCTGATCCGCATGTAGGTTTTGTTGCTACTGCAAGAATATTTTCGGGAAAAGTTTATAAAGGGAAAGATGTTTATTTGGTAAACCAGCACAAACAAGAAAAAATTCAGCAAGTTGCAGTTTATAAAGGAATTCTAAGAATTCCTGTAGAAGAAGTTACTGCTGGTAATATCGCAGCAATAGTCGGGATTCCTGATGCTTTTACTGGTGAGACTGTTTGTGAACCAGATGCTATAATAGAACCTTTTGAAGAAATTAAACATTTGTTTGAGCCAGTTGTTACCAAAGCCATAGAGCCAAAAAATCCGATGGAATTACCAAAACTTGTTGAAGCTCTAAAAAGAATTAGTAAAGAGGATGCCGTTTTGCAAGTTAAGATAAACCAGGAAACAGGAGAATACCTTGTTTCTGGTTTGGGTGAATTGCACTTGGAAGCTAAAGTTGAAAATAAACTTAAAGAAATGGGGATAGATGTAGTAATGAGTAAGCCTATTGTTGTTTATAGGGAAACTATATTCGAAAAGTCACCAACAGTTGAAGGAAAAAGTCCTAACAAACACAATAAATTTTATATTTCTGTTGAACCTTTAGAAGAAGGCGTTTATAAAGCTATGGTTGAAGGTGAAATTCCAAGTTCAATAATAGTTAGAGGAAAGGATTTGGAACTTTTCAGAAAACTTTCTAAGTATGGTATGGAATATGATGAAGCTAAGAATACTGCCGTTATACACAATAAAAGTATTTTTATAGATCTGACTAAGGGTGTACAGTTCATGAACGAAGTAATAGAAATGGTTAGGGATGCTTTCATGGAAGTTATGGAGGATGGTCCATTAGCAAGAGAACCTTGTATGAAAGTTAAGGTTAAGCTTTTGGATGCAGAACTGCACGAAGATCCTGTTCATCGTGGTCCAGGTCAAGTAATGCCTGCAGTAAGGTATGCGATAAGGCAAGCCATGCTTAGAGCAAATGCCACTTTGCTTGAACCTAAGCAAATAATTAGGATAGATGTTCCAACAGAGCTTATGGGTGAAGTTATAAGGGAGGTTGAAAATAGAAGAGGACAAATTCTTGAAATTAAAGAAGAAAGGGGGGCAAGCATAATCCATGCAAAAATTCCTGTAGCTAACATTTTTGGTTTTGATACTAGCTTAAAATCAGCAACTTCTGGAAGAGGGTTTTATAGTTTAATAGAAACAGTTTTTGAAAAAATACCAGAAGAGCTAAAGGAAGAAACTATAAAAAGTATAAGGAAGAGAAAAGGATTGCGCGAAGAAATTCCAAGACCTGAATAGTTTTTTATTTAAAAAACTTTTTATTTGCTTTTTCTTAAATATTAATTAGTGGGAAAATGGTAAGAGAGAGTGAAGAAGAATATGAATTAATTCCTCTTTCTCCTATAAGAAGACTTGAAAAAAGGATTGAGAAGTTAGAATCAACAACAGGAATTGATGCAAGGGAATTTTTAAGGGAGATAGTTGATATTATTAGGATGAATCAGCAGCTCGTCGATGAATTGGCAAAAGCAAATGATGCACTAAGAATAGAAATTTCTAAACTTCCTGGAAGGCTAGAAGAGTTAATTTCAAATTTAAATGAGTTGCTTTCCTACATAAAAGCTTCTGCTTCTGAAGCAACTATTCCAAGCGAAGCTTTTAAGCCCTTGATCGAAAAGTTGGATCAACTAATAGAAGGGAATAAAAAGTTAATAGAAAGTAATAGTGAAGTTATTTCTGTGTTAGAAGAAATAAAAGAGAAATTTAAAAAGCCTCCAACACCTTTGCCAACTCCTAAACCAATTCCACCAAAGCTTTTATTGCCCAAAGAAGTGGAGAAAAAACCAATTAAAGTATGATGGAGATGAGAAAAGCTCAAGTTGATATAATTTCTGCCATAATCATTGTTACTATTGCTCTTTCCCTTTTTTCATTTGCATATTTTTGGGGTATGCCATTAATACAAAAAAGGCAAGATACTGCATTAGTAGAAAGGGCTTTTAAGTATTTTGACCCAAAAAACCCAAATTCTGTAGGAAGAAGAATAGAATACGTTGCAAACTTTGGTGGGGAGCAAACTTTTTACATAGATTTGGATGGAATATGGATTTTAAAAGAGTATAATGAGGAAAGTCCAGAAAATAACTCTTTGCTTTTTGCTTTTTCTTCCAAAGTTTCTAACGTAGCTCCAAATTTTGGTTGGATACCCTTTTCTCCGAACATTCAAGAAATTGGAAAGCTTGGTTTAGACGAGCCTTCTGTGATTTTTGAAAGGGCTGATTCTTATGGTGGAAGGTATAATGTAACATTTAAAGTCTGGCTTAGAGAACTTGAAAATATAGATGGAACAAAAGGATATAGGATAAATTTAATTAAAGACCCTGCTGGCAGAAAGGTTTCTACTTCAAAATATATTAAAATCTCAAGAGGGAATATCATAAGTACCCAAGAAAACGGAAAAACTTTAACTATTACAGAAATTAAAATTTTACTTGTATGAAAGCTGTTTCGTTAATAATTCAGTTTATTCTTTTTTTCTTAATGGGTTTAACTATTTTTCTTTCTGTTGGAATGCTCTTTAGCAATCAATACGTTATTGTTAAAGAAGATATAGTTGAAGAAAGAATAAAAAATGTTGCAAATTATTTTGCTTCCCAAGTCATTTCCCTTTATATTTCCTGCATAGAATGCGATTACGCAAGTTTAACGATAAATCCGGAAGATATTCAACACCCTTACAAAATATATTTAAACGAAGATAACTTAACGATTTCTGTTTTGGATATAGGTAAGAATTATTCTATAAAATTAAACAATTTTAACCAAAGTTTAATTTTTTCTGGCGAGGCTCTTTCATGGAGGCCAGTAATTTTAACTTTGGAAAAATATAATAATAAATTAAGGATAGAAAATGGTTAAGCTTGGGAATTTTGTTAGGAAAGCAAGGGAAGGTTATAAGAGACTTCAGATAAAGAAAGCAGAAGAGACAGCTCCTTCTGTCCAATTAATCACTCAATTCCCTTCAGAACTAAAAGCAGTTTTAGAAGAAAAGGAAGAAGAATTTAAATTCGAAGGTTTTGAAATACCTCATTTTGAAACAAGAAAGGTTAAACCAGGAGGGATAAGCAGGGCAGAAGAAGAAAAGATTATGTTAACTTATCCTCTTATACCAAAAAAACCAAGAAAAGGTGAGAGAGTTTTTTGCTATGCTAAAATTTTCTGGGATCCTAAAATTGATAAATATGTTTATAATGTTATAGAGCCAAAACTTTCACCCAAGCTACAAGAAATTTTTAATAAA
>CALIKW010000063.1 GCA_938017915.1 uncultured archaeon
TATTTCCTCTATTTTTTTTCCAGATTTTCCTATAACGATCCCAGGCTTATAGGCATAAACTATTATTCTTGTTCCAAGCGGTGTTCTTGAAATTTCTGTATGACTATAACCAGCTTTTTCAAACTTCTTAGCTAAAAATTCCTCTACATCAGCCCTTTTTATTCCCTCTTTTACAAAACTCTTTTCTATCATTTTCTTTCCTCCAAAATTATAGTTAAATGGGTTGACTTAGCTTCAGTTCCTCTTAACCTCCATCTTGACCTAGGCCTTATAAATTTTTCTCCCTTATCTGCTTTTGCTAATTTAACAAAAGTTTTTTCCAAGTCAAAATTTTTATTTTTTGCATTTTCTTCAGCATTCTTTAAAATTTCTAAAATCTTTTTAGAAGCTTTTGTATAATATTTTCCTTTTAGATCAACCTTTTTATTTATCAAATCTTCCAGAAATTTTTTGGCCTTTTCAACTTTCATTCCTCTAATCCTTTTACACAGAATTATAGAATCTTTTAGTGAAATTCTCGCATTTTTTGCTAAAGCTTTGGATTCTCTCATGTTAATCCTTATTTCACAGATATATGCTTTGATGCTCTAGTTGCACCAACACCAGGAGCAGAATGCTTAACCCTCTTGCACGTTAACGCAAACTCTCCTAATCTATGACCAATCATCTCAGGTTTAATTTCAACAACAGCCCATTTTTCTCCAGCCTCTCCTTTTTTCCCACCACCAGTATAAACTCCTATTTTAGCTCCAACCATTTGGGGTAGAATAATCATATCTCTATCATGAGTTTTGTGAAATTTTTCTGGATTTTTACTTATTTCTTCTAAAAGCTTTTTCTGTCTTTCTGTTAAACCTCTTTTCAAGCTTCTCCTTTCCCTTGAATTGAGCAATTTCATGAATTCTGTCAAACTCATTTTTTTCAATTCTTCTAGTGTATAACCCCTAAACTTGAAAACTTTTACCATTTTTATCTACCCTTTTTCTTTCCCAATCTTTTTGGTGAAATACTTCCAACTTTGGCTCCTGGTGGAGCATGTCTTGAAACGCTCTTGCTTGGTCTAGGCCTATGGCTTTTTCCGCCGTATGGATGATCAACAGGATTCATTACAACACCTTTAACTCTTGGGAATAACTTTCCTCTAGCATGCATA
Source organism: uncultured archaeon (assembly GCA_938017915.1). Classification (GTDB taxonomy): domain Archaea; phylum Aenigmatarchaeota; class Aenigmatarchaeia; order CG10238-14; family SCSR01; genus CALIKW01. Next base: position 1,154 of record CALIKW010000063.1, read on the forward strand.
GCATGATATTTTTTTCCTGCCTTAACCCAAGGTTTTTCTATTCTTCCTCCACCAGCTGGTACACCTATACTTGCTCTGCATTTTTCATCTAGCTCTACAATTTTTCCAGAAGGAAACTGAACTTTAACTTTTTTCCCTACCTTTCCTATAACTATTCCATAACTACCAGAACTTCTACATAGCTTAGGTCCAGAACCAGGATAAGTCTCTATTCCAAAAATTTTCGTGCCTTCAGGAATTTTTTCTAAAGGCAAAACATTTCCAAGCTTTACTTCTCCTCCATAAGCTATAGCATCACCAACTTTTAATCCTTCGCATGCTATATGTAAAACTTCTTTTCCATCCTCAAATTTAATTATAGCAACAGGAGCACTCCTTCCAGGATCATGAAGTATATCTTCAACTTTACCTACTATCCCCATTATGGGTAAATAATCAAATTTACCCCTATACCTATGACTAGGTGCTTTATATCTTGGCCCACCTTTACCCCTGGCTCTTGCTATTATTCTCTTACCCATTTCAACACCATAACTTTTGATAATGACTTAATATTATTTAAGCTTTTTGAAAATTAAAGCCCGAGCTCTTTTGCTATACCCTTTAAAGCTTCCAAAGAAATCTCAAAAAATTCTTTTAGCTTTATCCCACATTTTTCACAATACAAGATCCTATTTCTACTACAATTTCTTGCAAAATCTTTTTGTTTAAATTTCTTCTCTATAGTTTCTAGTTTTAAATCACTTAATTTCCTTGAAGGAAGAATAAGAGCGCATGCTATTATCAAGCCAGAAATCGAATCGGCTGCTATGAGTGAAAAATCTATTTTATTTTTTGGCTCTTCTCCAGTATTTTCAAAGTTATGTGATTTTATGATTCTAATAATATCCTCATTAACCTTACCAGAAAGGATTTCCTCAGCTTTAATTCCGTGCAAACTAGGATTATCAAAAGTTTCTTCAAAATCTATATCGTGCAACAAACCAATTACTCCCCATTTTTCCTCATCTTCATTCAGCTTTTTTGCAGTAGCTCTCATTATAGCCTCAACAGCTAAAACATGCTTTAACAAATTTTCTCTTTTTATGTAATTCTTAACAAGTTCAAGAGCCTCTTCTCTTTTCACAAAAACTAATTTGTAATTTAAGCTTTTTCAATTTTAAAAGTTTAAACTTGAACAGGAGAAGCATAAACTATTGTATCTCCTCTAATCAAAATCGTTCCAACTTTCAACTTATTTTCACTCCTTTGAATTTCTGCATCATCCAACCAAAGATTTAAGTGTAAGTCCAATGCTCTTAAAGTTCCTGTTATTTCTTCCCCATTTTTCAATTTAATCAAAACTTTCTTTCCTTTTGCTTTATCCAAAGCATCTATCGGTCTTTCAGTCATTTTTCCACCGAATAATTGAATTATAAGGATTTATATTTAAATCTTTTAAAT
>CALIKW010000064.1 GCA_938017915.1 uncultured archaeon
AAATAAAACAAAAAATGAAATTTTTTTAAACAGCAAGTACCCGGTTTGGAATAACGATGGAGATACTCTTTACTTAAGAGATAGAGAAGGAAAATTGGTTTTAGTTTATTCTTATTAAAATGAGTTTTAAAATTTAAAGATTTGAAAAAACAAAAATTTTTTGAATGAAATGAAAAAATTGGTAAAGCAAGGATTAATTTTAATAACAGTTTTTGGTATAGTAAGCTTGCTTGGCGACATAATTTATGAAGGAGCAAGGGGAATTAACGGCCAATACTTACAAATTCTTGGGGCAAGTGCAGCAATAATTGGTTTTTTCGCAGGCTTGGGAGAATTTTTTGGCTACGCTTTAAGATTAGTTTCTGGCTATATTTCAGACAAAACAAAATCCTATTGGATGTTAACAATTCTTGGTTATGCTTTACTTATTTCTATTCCTTTTCTTGCTTTTGCAGGAAACTGGCAAGTTGCTATAATTTTTATAATTTTTGAAAGAATTGGAAAAGCTTTGAGAAGCCCTGCAAGAGATACTATTATTTCGTATGTTGCAAAAAAAGTTGGCACAGGCTTTGGGTTTGGGATTCATGAATTTCTTGATCAAGTAGGTGCATTAGCCGGCCCGTTGCTAATTTCATTAGTTTTTCTTAACTTCAAAACAATAAGCTTAAAAGAATATAAGTATGCCTATTCTCTTCTTTTAATACCATTTCTTGTTTTAATGATTTTTTTATTCTTTGCTTACTTCTCCTTTAAAAATTTCAGAATAGAAAAGGAAAGAAAAAAAGAGAAAGAAAAATTTTCAGGAATATTTTGGCTTTACATTTTCTTTACCTTTGTTACAACTCTTGGCTTTATAAATTTTGTTATTTTGGGTTATCATTTTAAGTTCAAAAACGTAATTCCTGAAGTGCAAATTCCTTTGCTTTATTCTTTAGCTATGGTAGTTGATGCAATAACAGCTTTGCTAATAGGAAAAACTTACGATAGGTTAAAGAAAAGAAGTGAGAAGTTCGGTTTGCTTCTTTTATTTTTAATTCCTTTGTTAACTTTGTTAATTCCTTTTTTAGTTTTTGCTAATAACTTTACTTTAATTATTCTTGGCATATTGTTTTTTGGTATAGTAATTGGTTCACATGAAACGATAATGAGGGCTGCTATAGCTGACATAACACCAATATCAAAAAGAGGTTCTGCCTACGGAATTTTCACAGCATTCTACGGTTTTGCTTCGCTTATAGGCTCAGCTTTAATCGGAATTTTTTATGAAGTTTCCATTTTTTACTTAACAGTTTTCATTTTCATCACACAAATTTTTGCTCTAGCAATTTTTTATCATCTCAAAAGAAAAATAAGCTAAATCTTTTTCCTTTAAATAAACAAGAATTAGTAGAGGATAAAATTATTTCTTAATTTTTTTCTTTTGTCCTCCGTTGACGTCAAACCTGGGCTTTACTGTACAAAATTCCAGAACAGAGTGACATTTTGCACACAAAGGCATTCCAGATTTTATTACAACTTCATCTAAACTTAGCTTTCCATGTTTAGGGCAAAAACATTTTGCCTTCAGTTTAACCCCCTCTATAACCTGGAATTTTAAGAGAAATTAAGCTTGCTATAGCTTCTATTAGCTTTGGTTCAGCAACTATTATATCACTTGTAGTAACAATTCCAACTATTTTATTTCCTTCTTTAACAGGAAGCCTTTTAATTTTATGCTTAAGCATTAAATCAACAGCATCATCTATCTTTTTATCAGCCTCTATCGTGATAATATCTCTTGACATTACTTTACCAACTTTAGTTTCATCTAAATTTTCATCTTTTGCAACAAGGTTTAAAATATCCCTTTCAGTTAAAATGCCAACAGGATTGTCATCTTCCACTACAATTAAACTTCCTATATCATACTTAGACATAATCTTAGATGCCTCTCTTACGCTTACATCAGGAGATACTACTATAACCTCCCTTTTCATTATATCTTTAACTAGCATGCTTTCATATTAATTTTGATTTTAAAATTAATTAGTTTATCCTATGTAGCCAATCTTTTCTCTCTCTTCTTCCTCAACTTCTCTTATTTTTTTTGTTCTTTCGATAAACTTCTCATAATATTTTACCATTTTTTGATCTATGCTTGGTGTTATTTTCTTAAACGCTTCCTCAAAATGTTTCTTAGTAACTTCTTTTGCTTTCATGTTTTCTCTCAAAGCATTCATCGCAGCTTCCCTACACAAAGCCTCCAAGTCTGCGCCCGAAAATCCTTCTGTCCTTTTTGCCAATTCCTTAAGGTCAACATTTTTAAGAGGCATGTTTTTTGTATGAACTTTTAGAATTTCTAGTCTTCCTTTTTCATCAGGTGCAGGAACTAAAACAAATCTGTCAATCCTTCCTGGTCTTAGTAAGGCAGGATCGATTAAATCTGGCCTGTTTGTAGCAGCTATAATTACAACATTTTTCATTTCTTCTATTCCGCTCATCTCAGTTAGCAATTGAGAAACAATCCTTTCCGTAGCTTCGTGCATCCCAAGCCCTCTTCTTGGAGCTAAGGCATCTATTTCATCGAAAAATATTATGCATGGACTAACTTGTTTTGCTCTCTTGAAAAGTTCTCTTATTTTTTTCTCACTTTCTCCGAACCACTTGCTTAACAATTCAGGTCCTTTAACAGAAATGAAATTTGCCCCACTTTCGTTTGCTACAGCCTTTGCCAAAAGAGTTTTTCCACATCCAGGCGGTCCATAAAGCAAAATTCCTTTTGGTGGTGTTATTCCCAATCTTTCAAAACTTTCTGGATGTTTAAGAGGCCACTCAATCATTTCTTTTAGTTGTTGTTTAACTTCTTCTAATCCACCAATATCTTCCCACTTAACTTTTGGAACTTCAACCAAAACTTCTCTCATTGCAGAAGGTTCAACAACTTTCAAAGCATTTTCAAAATCCTCCTTTTTAACTATCAGCTTTTCTAAAACATCCTTAGGCAATTCCCCTCCCTCCTTCCACTTTATTTCTGGCAATACCCTTCTCAAAGCATTCATCGCAGCTTCTTTACAAAGTGCCATCAAATCTGCTCCAACATAACCATAAGTAATATCTGCAAGCCAGTTCAAATCAACATCCTTGTCCAAAGGCATGTTCCTAGTATGAATTTTTAAAATTTCTAGTCTGCCTTCCCTATCAGGAACAGGAATTTCTATTTCCCTGTCAAACCTTCCTGCTCTCCTTAATGCAGGATCTATGGCATGAGGAATATTTGTTGCTGCAATTACAACCACCTTACCCCTTGATTTGAGCCCGTCCATCAAGCTTAAAAGTTGTGCAACAGTTCTTTTTTCAACCTCACCAGAAACTTCCTCTCTCTTTGGGGCAATAGCATCTATCTCATCTATGAAAATTATGGAAGGAGCATTCTTTTCTGCTTCTTCAAAAATTTTCCTTAAATTTTCCTCGGTTTGACCATACCATTTGCTAAAAATTTCTGGCCCGCTTATAGAGTAAAAGTTTGCCCCACTTTCGTTTGCTACAGCCTTTGCCAAAAGAGTTTTTCCACATCCAGGTGGCCCATAAAGCAGAACACCTTTTGGTGCATCTATGCCCAATCTTTCAAACAATTCAGGATATCTTAAAGGCAATTCGATCATTTCCCTAACTTTTTGCACAACATCCTTTAAGCCACCAATATCCTCATAAGTTACTACAGGTATTTTTCTTTCTTCAACTAGTGCAGAAGGGGCTTCTGGTAGTATTTCAATTTCAGTAATTTCGTCAATCCTAACTATTCCTGAAGGTTCTGTGCTAGTTACTATAAACTTTGTTTCTCCAGAAAACGGGAAAAAAACTTCTGGGAAGAATTCCTCAAAACCCATTCCAAACATGCTTTCAAATATGTCTTCATGCCTGCTCTTTTTGATAACAGGAGAAGGTATTATTATATCTCCTTTTGTTACAGGTCTCATGTATAAATTTTGTTTTACGAGGTTTGGAGATACGTGAATTATTATGCCTTTTTGTGCAGGGGCAATCACAACTTTTTTAGCTTCCTTTACATCAGCTTTCCTCACCTTTACATATTCTCCAACCCCTGTATTACAATTCCTTCTCATTATACCATCCATTCTTATCAAATTCAAGCCAACATCAGCAGGATAAGCTCTTACTGCTATTGCTCCAGTTTTTCTCTTTCCCTCTATTTCAACTATATCCCCTTCCTTAATCCCAAGCTCCTGCATAACTTTAGAGTCTATTCTAACTATTCCTCTTCCAGCTTCTTCTCTTGCTGTTAATTCCCCAACTTTTAACCTCACTTCTTTTTCTACCATTCAAATTCCTCCTTAATTAAATCTTCGATATCTTTATCTAATAATACTTTGAAAGTTTTCCAAATAACTTTATCCTCCCACTCTTTTAAAAATTCAATTATTTTTCTAATGTGATTTTCTGGAATTATAAAGCTGCTTTGGTCTATTTTTAAATGAGGAATTTCATCGAGCAAACC
>CALIKW010000065.1 GCA_938017915.1 uncultured archaeon
ACGTGTGATGTTTCAACAAAAGACGTAATCTCTATTTTCATTCTTGTTGGCGGTTCTTGATAAATGACAGTTTCCGATTCTCTCAAAATGTCAAATTCAACACTTTCTCGAACTTCAAACATTGTTTCATAATCAGCATCAACATCCTCCCAAATAGCTCTTGCATAAACTTTGTAAATACCGATCTCTTCTGGATGGTAACTCAAATTATAAGTCCCATCACCATTGCTTACAACCTCATCCTGTGTTGAAAATTCTTCTGTTTTACCAGATGGTGCAGTTACTCTAACTAAAACAAAAGCATCAGGAACCCTATGTCCATATTTATTCAAAACTCCAATGATTATTGTAGCATTCTCTCCTGGCAAGTAAATCGATTTTGGTGTATTGATATTAACCAAACCAACAGCAAAAGATACTTCTTCTTCGACTACAACTTCTCCAGGATTAGGGCTAATATAACTTAATCTAACTTTAAGGTTATGAACCCCTGGCCTAAATTCTCTTTCAGTATCCAACTCAACATAAAACTTTCCTTTCTCAAACTCATCTTCAACAAAATTAATTTCGCTAACATTTCCTTCTGGATTGACAACAAAAACTTTTATTGTAGCGTTTGGATAAAGCAAACCTTCTTCATCTATAGCTAAAATCTCAAACTTAATTTTTTCTCCAAGGGCATAATTCCATTTTTCTTGTTTAATCAAAGCTTTAACTTTTTTAGATTTCAAGATTTCAAAAGCAATGGTTTTATCAGCCTTGCCAAAATTTGTTTCTGCTGTAATTTCAGCTAAATAAGTTCCAGAATGCTTGGGCAAAAATTCAAAACTGAACAAAAATTTTCCGTCTGTAATTTTGCTTTCTTGGTAAACGATTTTTTCTTTTGGATCTTTTACTGCTAAACTAATGTTAGCATCAATCAAACTTTCATTAAAACTAACATTTCCGAAAATTTTAACAACTTTAAAAGTTTTGTTTTGTCTAGTTGAATCTTCGACAAAAACAAAGGCATTAATAAAAGGAAAAACGTTAGTAATATTTTCGCTTATGTTAATCAGGAAATAATTGAAGCTTGTTTCGTTACTCAAATTCAAAGCATAAACTTTTACTTTGTAAACTCCTTCTTTCTCAAAGTTTGCAGCAAAAGAATAAGAAAAGCTTCCGTTTATTATTTCTACTTCGTCCGAAAAAATAAGAGAAGAGTCAAATTCTACGCTTAAATTACCGTGAGCATTTTCTCTCCTTCCTTCTAAAATCAATTCACCAAAAACATTTACTGTTTCATTAGCAGTATAATTTTGCTTATCAGTGAAAACTGTTAAAAAGCTTAAGTTAACTTCAGGAATTTTTACTTTTTCAGTTAAATTTTCAAAAACTTTTTTAACTTCAATTTCTTCTGAGCAAGGATTTAAAAACAAAGAAGAATTTCCTTCAAAAACTGCTTTTAAAATTCCGCTTTCATTCAATTCAATTTCTATTTTTCCTTCAAAATCAGTAAAGCCAGAAAAAATTTGAGAATTATTCAAGTAAGCCTTAATTTCCTGCTCTGGCAAAGCAGTTCCGTTATCTAAAAGTAAAGTTAATTTTATTTTTTCTCCGGTTTCTATTATCAAAGAAGTTTTTGCGAAAACTTCTATTGAAAATTCTTTTTCAAAACTTTCATTAAAGCTTGGAGTTGTTAGTTTTGAAAAAGAGCCATTAATGGTAGAATTTGTTGCAAGCACTATAGCTGCTCCAAAAGCTATTACAAGCAGCGAAAGTAGTAATTGGCTTTGACCTGCTTCAGATTTATTCTCCATAATCTATCACTACTTTAACTTTATTGGGCCCAAGTTCTGAGGAAAGAGAAGAGGAAGCAAGAATTTCATAAAAGCATGAGCTTTTAGGCTCAAGAACCTGACAATTTGTTTTTTCAGAAATTATTTTAAAACTTTCTGGAAATTTCCATTTTACTCCAAAAATTTTAAGTTTAGAAAATCCAGAATTTTCAATTTTGGCCTTAATTTTAAAATCTTCCCCCCTATTAACTCTTTCAGGAGCCTCTATCTCAACATTTATTTTTGATTTAGAAAGAATTGGGAATACTGGCTCTAAACTTTCATTTTCAGTAATTTCTTGACTCTCATTAAAAAGCTCAGCACTTTGATTTCCAAAAGAAAAATTAGGGAAAACTTCAAATCCAGAAATAGTTTCGTTAAAAAGATTTGAGGCAATTGCTAAAGAAGAAACTGAAATCAAGCTTAGTAGCAATATAGCAGTTATAAGCTTTGCTTGAGATTTTTTTCCTATCCACTTTTCTTCCAAACTTTCGACAATTCTTTTCTTTTCATCTTCGCTGATTTTTTTCTCTAAATAACAAAGCCTTGCTGGTCCAATTTTTCTCTGTTTTATTATTCCAGCAGCTATAAGTTCATGAAGATATTTTGAAGAAGTATGCCTATGCAAACCTGTAATTTTTGCTAAGGAAACTATAGTCAAGCCTTCTGGATGCTTAATTAAAGCATCTAATATAAGCTCTCTCGGGCTTTTTTCGCTCATTCTAAAACACTTTGTACGCTAGCGTACAACACATTCGGACAAGCTTTAATTAAGAAAATGTTTGTCGATTGCGATAAAGCAAGCTTAAACAAAAAATTTTCGTAAGTTTTCGACTCTTCGTAAGATTAAAAGTTGTCGAAGATAGCTTTTTAATTAAAAGAAAAGTAAAATTATATTGATGATTAAAAATTTTTTAAGTAGGAGGGAGGAGGAAATAAGTGTCGAAGATATAATAAAAAGGCTTGATAGCCAATATGCTCAATTAGCAATGGAATTTGAAAAATTTAAAATTTTGAACGAAAAAATAGAAAAACTCAATTCAAAAATTATGGAAATAGAGGAGATGATTTCTAGAGGAATTAAGTTTCAGTCGAGAAGTGTGTCGACAAAAACAAAAGAGGCAATAAAGATAATTTTGAAGAAGCATGGCGAATTAACTTCTGAGCAATTAAGCAAAATCCTTAAACTGTCGAGAACAAGGTGTAACGAATATTTAAAAGAAATGGAAGAAGAAGGTATAACCAAATCAAGAATTGTGTGTCGAAAAAAGCTATATTCTCTTCGACAGTAATTTTAATACTTTTTTGCTAATTCTGTAAAAATTCTTGCCTTAAAGTCTGAAATTATACTTATTAAATTTACAAAGCCATCTTGTGGAGTTGGAAAGCAGGAAAAGTACTTATGCACATCACCATCCTGCCACCATTTTGTACAACAGTAGTATAAGTGATCACTTATTTGTAGTAATCTCCAAATTTTTAATAAGTAAGGATCATTAAGTTTTTTTACAAATTTTTCCAAATTTTTTACTTCCTCAAATGAGACTTGCTGCATCCTATTTCCAAGCCATGCTGAAACATCTCTTTCCATGTCAGCCCAGGATAAAGTATTAAGCTCGAAAACATCTATTTCTCCCATAGGCTCATATTTTTCTATAACTTCACTCGGCAAGGAAAACTCAAGGTTTTCGTATTTTAAAACTTCATACGGCAAAGCCTTTAAGAACCAAAATATACCGGATTCAGGCCATTGATGCTCGCCAAAAGTCTCGTAATCCATAAAAAGGTTTATGCATTGGCCTGGAGTTGCAGCAAGCCATGCAGAGTATTTATCAGCAGTTAAAGGCCATTCACTCCAGTCCTTTGCCGAAAATCTATACCCAATATCATCACTCAGCCTATAATTTCTTAATAAAATTCTTATCCTTTTTTCAGGCTTAGGGTCATTTGGAAAACAATATTTCCTTATGTAAACATAATTTGGACTTCTCCACCCCAAAACCCTTTCAGCACCTTCTGTAAATATTGCTTTAAAGCCTAAGTCTTCAACTATCTTTGCTATAAGATTATTAAAAATCATCTCAGTATTAACAAAAGTTTTTGGGTTAAAGCCAAAAAGGTCTTTTATGGTTTGTCTGTGCATGTTAACTTGCTCTATGAATTCTGTTTTGTCCTCAAACAAGCTTGAAAGGGAGTGGAAATAAGTTTCGCTTATAAATTCTACACACTTTGTTTCTGCAAGTTGCTTGAATAATTCTATTAAATCTTTGCCGTATTTTTCGCAAATTTCGAGGAAAACGCCAGTTATAGAATAACTAACTTTAAACTTTCTTTTCTCGCTCTTAAAATTATCTATTAATTCCAAAATAATTTTTGTTGTAGGAAGATAGCATCTCTGGTAAACCCTATCAAAAACCCATTTGTCTAAGCCATGGTTAAAGTAATGGTCAAAAATTTTATCAGTGCTTATATTTCCGTTTGGCTGAAAAGTGGAAAGTCTAAAAGGTTGATGAACTTGGAAGCTTAAAGTTATTGAGGTCATTTTTTCTTTTAATATTTTTTTAAGGCTGATTTAAATAATTTTTCCTTAAAAACTTTTTAGTTAAAGAAAATAAAAGAAAAAATATGGATTATATTTTGGCAAAAGATTTAGCTTTACACTCTTACATCCTTTCAGGAAAAAACTCGTTTTTCTTAAGGTTTTGCGACAGCGGATTTAAAAACAAGTGGTGTGGATATTGGTTCAATGGGCTTAAGTTTTTTGATTATTTTGCCTTTAAGGTTAATGAAGAGTGGCTTTCTCCTCAAAATTGTAAAATTTTTGAGTACAATAACATTTCTTCTTCCCATGTTTTTATTCTTAAAGATTTAGAGGTAAAGGAATTTTTGTACTTGTCAGATAAAACAGGCTGTTTAGTTTGCTTACTCAACTTCAAGAACAAATCTCCTGAAAGGAAGAGGATAGATTTGAAGCTTGAAGTTGGAGTAAACATAAGGAGCTGGAATGAAGATTGGCATGAAAGAAGGTATGAGGTAAAATTTTCTGAAAACAAAGTTTTAATAAATTCGGAGAAAGGATCTTTAGTTTTAACTAGCTTCCCATTTCCAGTCTTTGAGCATGAAGAAGTTTACAGGGATCATTTCCCATCAGGGGAAAAAGAAAGAGTCTTTATTCCTGGTAATTATAAAATAAGCTTTTATATAGGCCCAGATTCTGGACACGAAGTTTTCTTTATATTTTCTGCAGGAGAAAGTGAAAAAGATTCTGTTGAAAATTTGAAAAAAGAGATAGAAAATATTTCCCTTAGCTACTTAGAAAAGGAGAAAAATTTAGAAATTATAAAGAACAATTCTCTTTTTAAATGCAACGTTGAATTTTTGGAAAAATTGTTTGAGGCGAGTGTTTTAAATCTTGAAAAGCTTTGGTTTGATTCAAAAGTTTCTGGATATCTTGCAGGCTATCCTTGGTTTTTACAAATTTGGGTTAGGGATTTAGCTTGGATTTTACCTGCAGTAATAGATTACGGTGAATTTGAAAAAGCTAAAAAAAGTTTAGAAACAGTTTTCAATTTTCAATCTAATGGCAAAATGCCTAACGTGATTTTTTTGGACAAGAGAGCAAGCTACAATTCCTCTGATTCCACACCTTTAACTTTAATAGCTTTGCATTATTACGTAACAAACTCTGGGGATATTACTTTTTTGAGAAGTTTAGAGGATAAATTGGAAAAAGTAATAGAGTTTTATAAAGAGAGTAAGGATGAAAAGGGGTTTGTTTTTTCTAAGGAAAGGGAAAGTTGGATGGACACGCTTCCAAGAGAAGGAAAAGTTTTAGAAGTTCAAGCTTTTTGGGCAAAAGCTTTAAGATGTTGTTCAAAACTTTTTGAAATTTTGGGAAAAGATACGAGTGAATTGGAAGAAATGGCTTTAAATCTTGAAAGAAATTTGGAAAAGGAGTTTTGGAATGAAGAAGAAAAATTTTACTTTGACAGGATTTTAAATTCAAAAAAATATGGAGAAAAAACTGTGAATGCAATTTTCCCACTTTTTTTCAAAATTTCTAAGAATTGGAAAGATGTGGTAGAAAGAATTGAAAAAGAATTTACAACAGAATTCGGAATAAGAACAATTTCTAGCAATGAAAGTATTTACAATCCTGCTGGCTATCATACAGGCTCAAGCTGGGCGTGGATAATAGCACTTTTTTCTGCAGTGGAATTTTTACATAGAAGGGAAAAAGCCTTTGAATATTTAAAAATTTTATCAGACAGACTTGAAAGAAATTGCATTTATGCTTTGGAGGAAGCATGGAATTCTGAAAATGGAAGTTTAATGCTTTTGAAGGAGAATAAAATTGAAGAAGGTGCTTATCTTCAAGCTTGGAGTAGCTTGGTAATAAGAGCTATAGACGAATTTATGCTTGGAATAAAAATTAATGCTTTTGAAAATAAAATATTTGTTTCTCCTTTCCTAAAGGAAGGGATGAAAGTTTTAAGGAGGAAGAAAATAGGGAACGATTTGGTTGATTTAACTTTTAAGAGAAAAGGAAGAAAAGTAGAAGTAAATTATAAAAGCCAGAAAGGGAAGGAGTATAAAATAATTAAAGTTCTTAGCTTAGATTAGCTTATAAATTAAACCTTTTTTATCTTTAATAATTTCTATTTTTCCTTCCCTTCCCAACCATCCTAGCGCTCCAAAAACTTCGTTTAATTTTAAATTAGTTTCTTTTGCTATTGCATTAGCGCTCAAAGGTCCCTTTTCCTTTAAAACATGCCAAACCTTTCCTGCATTTATTCCAAAAACTTCTTCTGGTTTCATACTATGAAATTTATTCTTAGCCCAAATAAATTTTATGCTTTTATTTAAAAGAATAAATTTTTTTGTATTTCTCAGGATTTTCTAGAATATCCTTAAGTTTCTCAGGATTTTTAACGAGTAAATTTAAAGGATTGAGTTTGCATTCAACTTTTTTTACAAGCTTGTATTTTCCTCCTTTATACTTTTCATTTTTTTCTATTTCTATTTTCCTCTTTTTTCTATCGTAAAAAATGTGGAAGGGAAAGCCTTTCTTCTTTATTACAAGATAATTATGTCCGGCCTTTTCAAGAACAAAGCTAATTAAAAGACAATCTTTACCATAACTTGAAATTCTGTGTAAAAATTTAGGATGGATATAAAAAAATTCTCCTTTCTTAAGTTGAATTATAAAAGTTTCATAAGTTCTTTTATCAGAAAGAATTAAAAAGCATCTGTTGCTCAAAACCAAATAAGCTTCTCCAACTTCTTTTTCATGAGCATGCCCATAAGTTGAAAATAGTTCACCTTTATTGCCCAAGGAAAAAATTCCATGGTTAAGTAAAGTAACGTCAGAAACTATTCCTGTTTTTTCATAAATTCTTTTGAATTTTTCAACACTCTTCCACAAATTATAAACTTCATAAACAATAAAGTCTCCTGAAGATTCTAGAAGCTTTTTCCCGTTTTTTAAATCAATTATAACTTCGTCTTT
>CALIKW010000066.1 GCA_938017915.1 uncultured archaeon
TGCAAGGGAAAATATTAAAAATTCCGGTCTTTCAAAATTCATAAGGTTGAAGCAAAAGGATATAACAAAAGGTATAGATGAAAAAAATGTTGATATGATAACCTTGGATATGAAGGATGCAGAAAAAGTAATTAGTCATGCTTATAAATCTTTAAAGCCTGGTGGTTGGTTAGTTGTTTATTCCCCTTACATTGAGCAAGTAATTTCTGTTTTTAGAGAAATAGAAAAGTTTAACTTTTCCCAAGTTAAAATTGTTGAAAATGTTGTGAGGGAATGGCAAGTTGAAAAATATACTAGGCCAAAAACTTTTGGCTTAGTTCATACAGGCTTCTTAACTTTTGCAAGAAAAATTTATTAAGTTAAGCTAAAGGTAAAATTATGGTAGAAAAGATAAAATCGCAAGAATTCCCTAAGCCAATGCCAGAAATTACTCCTGAAATGCTTCAAACTGCTTTAAAAGCTCTTGAAGCAAAGGGTATGGTTTATTACACAGAAAAAGGAGCTTATATACCAACAGAAAGCGGATGGAAACTTCTAATGGAAATTAAGCCTGTAAAAGAAGAAATAATAGCTTATGGCCATCCTAATATTACTGCTAAGCATGAAAAAACTTTTGAAATAACAAAGGAGGAAAATTTGGGAAAAGAAGGGGATTGTATAATTGGGGTAAGGGCAAATAAAGCATGTAAGGATTTGAGCGAAGAATTTAAGAATGGTTTAAAAGAAGGGAAAAAAGTAGAAATAAGGATTGAAGTTGAGGGAATTTCAGATAAAATTATTGCTTTTGGTTCTCCTGCTTTAAAATTGAGCGATGAAAAAAGTATTGTAATAAGAAAAAGCGATTTTATAGATAGGAGGACCTTAGCTATTCTTGCGGATAAGGCTGCATGCGATATAAAAAGGGAAATTATAGAAAAGATGAAAAATCCTCAAACTAAGATGAGAATAATTTTTGAAATAAAGGTTTAGGGGCTGTAGTCTAACTTGGAAGGACACCAGCCTCGGGTCATTTGGAGAACGCTGGTAATCTGGGTTCAAATCCCAGCAGCCCCACTTTGAAATTGAACTTTTTGTATGAGTAAATTTAAATCCATTATTTTAATTATATTTTCATGAGCAAAGCTAAGGAAGTAAAATACTGGCTTAAAATCTCTGAAGACTTATTAACTCAGATTTTCAAAGAAATAAGGAGTTCGAGTAAAGAAGGCTTGAAGGAAGTTAGCAGAGGGTATGCTGACGATTTTTCAACTAAGCTTGACAAAGTTATCAATGAGATAACCTTTAAATATTTTCTTAAAAATAGAATTCCAATAAGGTTATATTCTGAAGAAGTAGGATGTAAAGATATTTACCATAACCCAAGTGTAGTTGGTTTTTTTGATGAGTTAGATGGAACAGCAATGGCCTATCATAACATACCAGAATACTCTACAACGATAACAATTTTAGATAACTTGGAAGATTTAAGTTTAGACAGAGTAATAGTTGGAGCTACTTTAAGGTATTCGGATGGAACTATTTACTCAGCTGGGAAAGGCGTTGGTTGCTTTGTAAATGGAAGAAAAGTTAAAGTTTCATCAAGAAGAAGTTTAAATGATGTTAGAAGCTTATTACTTTTTGACCTATCTTCAGAAAATTCTGATTCTTTTTCTAGAATTTCCCAACTTTTAAAACTTAAGTGTTTTAAGAGAGATCTTGGCTCTAATGCTTTGCATCTTGCTTACGTTGCTTCAGGTCAAGCAGATGCATACATAAATACTAAACAAAAGTTAAATGATTTAGGAGCAGGTTTTTTACTGGTAAAAGAAGCTGGAGGAATTATAACAGATTTGGAAGGAAAAGAACTTAGAGCAAAGATCGGCTTAAAAGGAACAGTACCAATAATAGCAGCAAGTAATAAATACGTACACAGTGAAATACTTTCTTTATTAAAAGATTATTGAAAAAAGTAATTGTAAAAAGTAAAAACTTAAATATTTAACATTTTTACTTCCTTTCATGCATATTATTGAGGTAATTGATTTTTACAAAAGTGGGATAAAGCCAAGTGAAATTACCCACACATTTACACAAACGATTACAGTTCCGTATAAGAGTAAAATTCTTGCAGAAATAGATGGCAAGGAAGTTGAAGTTAGGTTTCCACGAGATCCTATAGAAGTACCTGATTGGCTTGCTGAGAAATTTGAGCAAAACTGGATTGAAGTAAAAAATTCAAACCCAAAGATAACTAATAGAGTAATTGCTAATCTTAAGAAGTTTGATGTTATAAGAAAGCAATGGCAAGAAAACTTAACCGATTTTAAAACTTTAAGCGGATTACGTGCTGGTATTCTAGCAGAATTGGAAGAAGAATTGCAAGATAAGTTGTTAACAAAGTTTGCACCAACAGGAATTGGAGCTGTAGTAGAAACTTCTGATGAAAAACTTATTCTTGGGATAAGGGGCAAAATACACTTAGAAGGAAAAATAATGCCATTTCCTGCTGGTCATCCAGAATATACTCAAAACAACTTAGAAAATCCTTTACAAGCTTTAACTAGAGAGGCAATTGAAGAGATGAATTTACCTCTTTCTTCTGAAGAATATGAGGAACTTTATTTAATAGGTATGGTGAGAGATAGAGGTACAACTTTTGATCCAAAGGGCTCATGGAATCCATTAGCAACATTTTATGTTAAAACAAAATTAGATTCTGCATCACTATCCAAAACATGTTTATCTGCTACAGATAAGTACGAGCATTTAAGAATTTTAATAAGTCAATCAGACGAGAAAATTCTTTCAAAAATTATTGAGGAATTGTATCCAAAATTTGTCGGCAATGGTTTGGGAGAGCTTTTACTTTATGGAAGATTTAAGTTTGGAGAAAAATGGTATGAAGGTTGTAAAACAAAACTTTGTAGAAAGTATAAAGCTCGAATAAGAGAAGGAAACCCATTCTCTGATCCTTACGAATAAACTCATTTAAAATTCTTTATGTTTTTCTAAATATTAATTATGAAAAGTTTAAGGATAATGCCATTCGGAGATGTTCCTGATTATATTTTAACTGCAATAAGCGAAGAGTTAAGGGCTTCATTAAATTTAATAACAGAAATTGGTGAGCCAAGAGGATTGCCAAAAGAATTTTACAATCCGATAAGAGGCCAATATCTTGCAGAAAAAATTCTTGATTTTATTTACCAAAAATTTAAGGGGAATATACTAGCAGTTTCAAGTGAAGATTTGTATGCAGAAGGTTTGAATTTTGTTTTTGGACAAGCAGAACTTCCTGGAAGAGTATGTATAATCTCTCTTCACAGGCTTAACCCAAAATTTTACAGAGAGCCTGAAAATAAGCTTCTTTTCATAGAAAGGGCTGTAAAGGAGGCTAAGCATGAAGTATGTCATGCATTATTCGGCTTAAGGCATTGTAATGATTCAAGTTGCGTAATGAGCTTTAGCAATACTATATTTGATGTGGATAGAAAAAGCAAGGAATTGTGTGAAAGATGTAAAAGGAAAATTTTAAGAAAGTAAATTTTAAAATTTATTTAACCTAGGTGGTTTTGTGGAAGAAGAATGGGAAGGAGAATTGATTGAGAATAGAGTAATAATTTGGAATCCAAATTCTGTTACTCTTTATGATGAATCAGGATATGGCAAGCCACAACCAGAGAATAAGCCAGAAAGGCTTGAATTAGATTTAGTAGAAGCAGCTTTTTTAATTGAGAGGAAAAAACTTAAAGTCTGGAAAAGGGAAAATGATCAAAAAAAGTTTTTAACATTTCAAGAATTTATGGAAATAGCTAGCGAAAAAATGAATCAATTTATACCCCAATTTATAGTTTATAGAGATTTGAGAAATAGAGGATTTTTGGTTAAAACAGGCTTTAAATTCGGAACATTTTTTAGATTGTATGATAGAGGAGTTAAGCTTAAGCGTGGCCCCAAAGCACCCCATGAGCATACAAAAGCTGTTGTACATGCAGTTTCAGAAGAGGCAGCATTTAGCTTGCCTGAAATGTCAAGGGCAGTTAGGTTGGCTCAAAATATTAGAGCAACTATGTGGTGGGCTGTTGTTGATAGGGAAGGAGATGTAACTTACTATGAAATTAAAAGGATTACTCCATAGCAGTATTTCAGTGAGCTTATGGGGAGGATAAAAACTGCTTTAATAAAAAGAATAGCTTCAAGCCTTTTGGAAAAATATCCTGAAAAGTTTTCTCAAGATTTTGAAAAAAATAAAGAAGTTTTAAAGGAAGTTATGGAAATTAAGTCAAAGAAGATTAGGAATATGGTAGCAGGTTACATAACTTCTTACTTAAAAAGAAAAAGCTAATTTTTATTCTTTCAATTTCAAAATTAAATTATGAAAAAATCGCAAGCAAAAATAGATGAGTTTGCTTTTATTCTTCTTGCAGGTCTTCTATTCATAATAATTTTAACAGTTGCATGGTCTAGCTTGCCAAAGCCATTCCTAGAAATTTCCCCAGAATTTTTATCTTTAGTTGTAGTAAGAGGAGGTAAAGCAGAAGCAACTTTATTCCTCAACGGCTCAGCCAACAACGTTACTTTAAGGGCAAAGGGTGACATAACCAATTGGGTAAAGTTCAGTAAAAATAATTTTCCATTGACAAGAGAACTTGAACTAAAAGTAAGTTTTATAATTCCGCTTTCTGTACGAATAGGCACTTATTCTGGCAGCATAGAAATAGAATTTGATGGCGAGAAAAAAGCAATTCCTGTTACTTTAGATGTTGTTGAAAGAGAAGCTTTTTCCTACACTACTTTCAGGTTTGGCGATTTTTCTGTTTCTTATTTTTCAAGAAAGGAGAAAATAGCTTCAAAAACAGATTTCGAAGTTTCGAGAAGCTATTTTTCAAACTATCCATCAACTCTTGTAGCTATTGTTGATAAGTTTGAGAATATAAAGTTGGGTCGAATTTCTTTAGTTATAGGAGAAACTAACAGTGAAGGGAACTTAGCGATTAGCTTTAACGGAAAAAACATTTTTAATGAAAAGGCAAGAGAAGGGAAGATGGAATTTCTGGTAGAAAAAGAAGAAATAAAAAGTTCAAATACGATAAAACTTGAAGCAGGATTGCCAGGATGGAAGTTTTGGATGAGCACTGTTTATAGAATTAAAGAACTAAGTTTTGAAGTAGAGTATGAGGGAATTAATTTTAAAGAATCTACCTTTTCTCTTAAGCAGTATGAAATAGAAAATTACAAGTGGGGAAAAATAACCTTTCAGCTTAAGAACAGAACAGGAACAGGAAATTTAATAATTAAGTTGAACGATGAGGAAATTTACAACGGCATTCCAAATATACCCTTTGGAGGTTATTTTGATATTTTTCTTGATAATGCTAAATTAAACAGAACTAATAAACTTATTTTCTCAACTCAAAAAGATTCTACTTATGAATTGGCTAATACTATTTTGGTTCTAGCTTATTCAGCCTATTAAAGTTGTAAGTGCTATAAAATCCCTTGTTCCTGTTGCTCCACCCAAAATTCCTATGCACAACTTCAAGAACTTGTTAAATTCCTTATCTTCAGAGAACTTATCTATTAAAATCAAAACAAGAACAACCGCAAAAAATTTTGCAAACAGGAAAGAAGCAGGAGAAAAAATGTTTATCAAAAATGTTGGAAGAATATGTTGCTCACTAAAACCAAAAAATTGTATTGAGGTAAAAGTTACCGTTGCATCAAACATTTGAATTAGAGTAACAAGCTTGTTTTCTAAATTCCATTTTTTAAAGAAATAAAAAATCAAAACCCATGGAGCATAAAATAAAATAGAAAGAAATATTCCATAAAAATTTTTGATTTCTAGGAAAGGAAGTGGAATAGATGCTAAAATTATTCCAATAATAAAAACCGGTTTGTAATAGGATATTTTTGTTTTTTTCTCCAAGAATTTGAAAATGAGGATTAAGGGAAAAATTATGCAAAAAACAAAAAAGTAAATTCCTGGTGTTACAAAGAGATAAGAATTTAAAATTTTAGCATCCTGCAAAACTCTTATTGCACTACCAAAAACTATGTATGGTGAAATTGCTAAAACTAGTTTTTTATCTATTTCTATTTTTAATTTTCTTAAAACTTTAAAAATTAAAAAAATAGCAATTATGAAAATAATACCATAAGTTAAAGTTTTTGGCAGATCATATCCAGTTTTCTTGGGGTAAAGAAAATAATCAAGAATGGACATAACTTAAATTAATATTTTCTGAAATTTAAAAAATATTCAATGAAAGAAAAAATTTTTTTATCTTTTGGCTTAATTTTAGTCTTATTCCTTTCTGGTTGTACTTTGCCATGGTTTAAACCAGCTTTACCTACTTACAAGGATGATGCAGTAACTATAGAGGATTATGCAGTTTCTTCTACAGAACCTTATGCAGGAAGTTCTGTTACAATCAAATTCCTTGTTCAAAATAATATAGAGGATAAAATTGAGAATATAGAAGTTAATTTCTTTGACCTTTCTGGCTTTTCGTTTCAATCCCTGGACTGTGGCCCAAATTCGAAACAAGTAGATAAAACTTGCTTTTTTAGCTTGGATAGCTTGGATTATCAACCGATTAAAATAACTCTTCTAGCTCCTTCAAAAAATGTTATTACAGCTCCAATAAGCTTTTCTGTAAGTTTTTATGTAAAATATACCATAAAATCTAAGAGAAGTGTTATGATACCTGTTGTTGATGGGGTAATAAAAACTGAGCCAGAATCTAGCTTTCTAGTTAGCGAGCAAAAGCGTGGCCCAGTTAGAGTTGACTTCGATTTTCCGATTAAAAGAGTAAGGAAGGAAGATAATAGAGAAATTGTTGAAAGATGGGTTGTTGCAGGAGAACCCTTTGAAACTAAGATAACTTTTAGTCATACAGGAACTTTGGCAGATGTACAACCAATTAATATCTCAGGTGACAGCATAAGAATCCAGCTTAATAGAATAACATACGCTACCCCACTTCCATGTGATTTTAATCCTTTAACTGGTTCCTCCACTAAAAACATTATACTTCTTTCAACAAGTGAAAGAAAAGTTTTAAGCTGCAATTTCAACGCTCCAGATACCACTTATCCTGAATATTTGGCTGAACTTTCTATAGAGTATACTTATGCTTATACTTTCATTAAAAAGGAAACTTTTACTGTTAAACCCGCTATCTTTTAAATTTATATTCACAAGATTTTAAATTAAAATTGATGAATATGAAGAAAATACTTGGGTTATTGGCATTAATAGGAATAATATCACTTTCAGGTTGTGTAGTTCCAGGAGTTCCTACAGCACCAGTAGGAGGAGAAATTGCAATTGGCATGCTTGTTGAGGAAACAACTGTTCCAAGGGGTTCTCCACTTGGAGTTACAGTAACTGTAGAGAACAAGGCTTTAGTTCCTGTAGAGAATGTGTATGCAGAAGTTTACGGACCTTTAGACTGGTCAGGATTTAGTAAGAAAGGTCCTTACACAATTAGGCCAGAAGAATCAAGAGATTTTTACTGGGTTTTAACAAGTCCTACAGTTTTTGCTGATACAAGGTATACGTTGTATGGGAAAGTTCAATATGATATGAAGGTAAATAAGACTTTTACAGCAACCATAGTTACTTATGATTATTATAAGAGGACAAAGAAAATTTCTACTGTTGAAGAATCTGCAACAAATGTTGGTGGGCCAGTAAGTATTTCGATATCTGCAGCAGGTGCTCAGAGGTATATATATCCTGAACAAGAAAGCATAAGGTTCCCAGTAAAAGTTGTAATAAACAACAGGGGCTCAGGAAAAGTCTTCCTACAAGGAAGTCAGCCAACCTTAGAGGATGGGTTGAATAAAGTAAACGTAACTGTAAGCTCAACTAAGAATGTATTAAGTTGTGCAGATGTTCCAGGAACAGTAACTTTAGGAAAAGATGGAACGTATGTCTTAATATCATGTGATTTAATAATAAGCAGAGCAGATATTGAGGCAAGTGGAATAGCAACTTATACAGGAACAGTAACAGTCCAATTTAGCTATATCCAAGACTTTAGTTCACCAAGCATAACAGTAACTGCATTGCAAAGATAAATTTTTTCCAATTTTAATTTTTTGAAATTTTCTTAATTTTTATTTTATATTTTTGAAAAAGAAAAAAATATTTGATGAAGAAGTTTGCATATCTTTTTCCACTGGTCCTAATATTCCTTTCAGGTTGTGTTCAGACTTCTGTCCAGCCAACTAAGACAAAGGATGTAAAAATAGAGTTAAGAGTAGAAACAACAAACATACAATCTGGTGGAAAGGTTGGTGTAAGTATAACAGTAGAAAATAATGCTGAGTTTAAAATAGAAAATGTAAAGGCAAGAGTATATGGACCTACTGATGACTGGGAGGGATTGGGGGAAACTAAAAGTTGTAGGAATCTTCATACACAGACAGGATGCGAACTTAGTTGGAAACTTAAAGCTCCTTCTGTTGAATATAAAAAATATTATCAAATATTTGCTGACGTTAAATATAATGGTTACAATAAGAAAAGGGTGATAATTACAGGAGTAGGTTATGATTATTATAAGAGGACAGGAAGAGAATCAGCAATTACCTTTTCTGATTCACTTGGTGGACCTATAGAAATAGATATTGTTCCTTACCAATCACAATTAATTGCTTATGAAGATAACTTACCCTTTAAGTTTGCTGTTATAATATCGAATAAAGGAAGAGGAAAGCCATGCTCAGACTATTTTAATCTTAACTGTAATAAGGAAAATTTGAATAAGGTTTTATTTGATTTTAAGAGAGAAACTTCTAATATTGAAATATCCTGCGAGAAAAGTGGTGAAGTTAATTTAATTAAATCTGGAAGCTATGCTCATTTCGATTGTGTAGGTAATTTAATTAATGTGAAAGATATTTCAACTCAAATAATAGAATTTTCAGTAAATTATGCTTACATAGAGACATTAACTTCTCCTTCGATAGGAGTCGAACCTGTCATACTTAAGTGATTTATATTTTAAAGTTTAAATATTTCTTATGAGAAAATTAACAATTTTACTTTTAATTCCCCTACTTTTACTTTCAGGTTGCGTAGGACAAATTCCAGGAATTCAAACAGGTGCTAAGGGAGGGGATATTTCTGTAAGCTTAAGCGTTGATTCTACCGAAATTCCTGCAGGAAATCCCTTAGGATTAAGTATTTCGATAGAAAATAGAGCAATGATGCCAATTAAAAATGTTAATATTTTTATAACAAAGCCGGAAAAATGGACTCAAGTTTCAGGACCGCCCAGTTTCCCAGATATACAAAGAGATGGTATATGGGAAGGTATTTGGTTATATACAGCACCTTCTTCAGTTATGGTTGACACACCCTATAAGTTTTACGCAAGAATAACTTTTTCCATGAGTACAAGTAGGGGGGTTTCTGTAACTCTTGTTTCATATGATTATTATAAAAGAACAGGAGAAAGATCTAAAGTCTCAACACAAACTCCAGATACCGGAGGACCCATAGGAATAGAGTTTGGTCAACTTGGCCAAATGAGTTACATGTATTCTGGTCAAGGAGCAACAATTCCATTAAAGGTTATAATTTCAAACAGGGGAGCTGGAAAAGCTTATGTGGGTAATGAACCGAGCTCAACAAATTTAAATAAAGTTAAGTTCTCGTATACAGGAGATTTCTTTAGTTGCTCAATTCCTTCGGGTGAAATAGTGTACTTAATGAAAGAAGGTTCTGTAGCAACTGTAATGTGCAATATTAATATTCCTGCTAATCAAGTAACAGATATTAAAACAATTTCAGTTTCTGTTACAGTAGAGTATAATTACGTATATGATTTAGTTTCTCCTACAATTACAGTTAGATCAACAACATATTAGCTAACAAAAATCAAAATGGGCCTGCCAGGAATTGAACCTGGTTCTCCACCGTTCTTAATAGTTTGTGAGGGTGGCGTCCTACCATTAGACTACAGGCCCTATATTATTCTTTAAGTTATAAAATATTTTTATTTCATCTTAAGATTAAAATTTAAAACTGCTTTGTTTTTCATAACTTTCTTGAAAAGCAAAATATTTATATATTCGAATATATCAATATGAAGATATGCAAATTAAAATCTTCAAATCACTTTCAGATCCTACAAGATTAAAAATAGTAGAGCTTTTAGCAAAAAAGGAAATTTGTGCTTGTGAGTTTGTTCCTTTTGTGAAAAAGGCTCAACCAACAGTTTCTCAACATTTGAGAATTTTAGAGAATGCTGGTATAGTTAAATCTAGGAAGGAAGGAAAAATGGTTATTTACTCTCTTGCAAACCCAAAAGTTATTGAAATGATAAAAATCGCTAAGAGGATGAGCAAATGATTCAAGATATAATTTTTAAAGCAATTAATGGTGGAATTTCTGCAATTCTCGATTACTTAGGAGCTCATGTTCTAACTTGCTTGGTACCAGCTTTTTTTATAGCTGGAGCAATGTCTGCTGTATTACCAAAAGAAAAGATAACTAAATACCTAGGTAAGAATTCCCCAAAGTATTTAGCATATCCTTTATCAGTAGTTGCTGGCTTACTATTAGCGGTTTGCTCTTGCACAATTTTACCTTTATTCGCAGGAATAAAAAAGAAAGGAGCAGGTATAGGCCCTGCTATAGCTTTTTTATATACTGCCCCTGCTACAAACCTTCTTGCCATAGTTTTTACAGGAGCATTAATTGGTTGGGACCTTGCTATTTCTAGAATATTGCTATCTATAACTTTTGCTGTATTAATTGGAATTATCATTTCCAAATTTTTCAAGGAAGAAGAAAAAGAGGAAAAAGAGCTTGTAAGCAGGCTTATAGAAGAGCAAAGAAAATTAAATGGTATAGATGGTTTGCCATTGTACAAAAGAGTTGTCAAAAAACTAGAGTACAATAGATTAGTAATTTTTTTTGCTATACTGTTTGCAATTTTAATTATCGGCGCTTGGAAAATGTTTGAAAGTATAAGATTAGTTAGTTTAACTTTTTTAATATCATTTCTCTTAATTGTTGTTAAGTCTTGGTTTAAAAAAGATGAAGTTAAAAATTGGTTAAAAGAAACTTACAGATTTTTCAAAACAATTTTTCCTCTACTTTTAGTAGGTGTTTTTATAGCAGGAATTTTAACATCTTTACTTCCAGAAAAGTTTTTAGCTAGCTATATGGGTAGTAATACTGTGCTTGCAAATTTTGTGGGTGTTCTTTTCGGAGTTTTCATGTACTTTCCAACTCTTGTTGAAGTACCGATGGCTAAAATGTTTCTTGCTTTGGGTATGGCTAGAGGTCCTTTGCTTGCATACTTATTGGCAGACCCTGTCACCTCATTACCAAGCTTGCTTGTTGTTAGAAAAATAATGGGAACAAAAAGAACTTTGGTTTATGCTCTTCTCATCACAATATTTTGCACTTTAGCTGGTTTAATTTACGGCAGTTTTGCAGGTTGATTAAATGAAACAAAAATTTTTAAAATTTAAAGGAATTAAAATCAAGAGGTGATCAAATGAAAATTGAAATACTGGGACCTGGTTGCCCAAAATGCATAGTAACAGAAGAAATAGTAAAGAGAGTTGTGAATAAGCTTGGGATAAAAGCAGAAGTTGAGCATGTGTATGATATAGAGAAAATTATAGATTATGGAATTATGATGATACCAGCAGTTGCTATAAACGGTGAAGTAAAAATTGAGGGCAAAATTCCAACAGAAGAAGAAATTGAAGAAATAATTAAAAATTTAAAGTAGTTATTGCAGTTAAAATTTTTTTAAGCTAGAAGAAGTAATGTTTTTTACTCGGCTCTATGTTTTCTTCGCAATACTCTTAACATTTTCTGGACATTTACGATGTAGTTTTTTGTTTTTAAGATTTTTTGGGATATAAATTCTGCAATTTTGCTTTCTTTTAAATTTACATGCTATTAACAATTTTCATTTGTAATAGATCATTCTTTTAGAACATAATGTTTAAATTTTTAGAAATATGTACATTTAATTGAAAAATATGTTCCAATTAAATGAAATATTTGGGAAAAAAGTCCCAATAAAAATACTTAGCTTTTTTTCAGTTAACCTAGTTCAGAATTTAATGAAAGTGAAATAAGAGAAAAATTAAAGTTATCAAGAGGTAGTGTAAGTAAATGGTTAAATTTGCTCTCTAAATATCAAATACTTATTAAGCAAGTGAAAGGAAGAATGTGCTTGTATAAGCTTAACACAGAATCACCAATAGTAAAACAATTCAAAATTTTGCTTAATATCACTAAAATTTTTCCTTTAATTGCTAAAGTTAAAGGAGTACAGATATATTTGTACGGAAGTATGGCAAGAGGTGAAGATTTGGAGGATAGTGACATTGACTTATTAATTATAGGAAAAACATCTGAAGATATTCTTACAACTATTAGAAAAATTGAAAGCGAATTAGGGAAAAGGGTGAAAGCAAGCTTTTACAGCGAAGTAGAATGGAGTAAGATGGCAAGAAAAGATCCCGCATTTTACGAAAGGGTAGAGAAAGATAAAATAAGGTTAGTTTAATGGAAATAAAAGAACTTTTAAGAAAAAAGTATTTAAATAAAATTCCTGTTGACAAAAAGCTTATCGAGAAAGAGTTAAAAGAAGCCAAGTATGACTTAGAAAGGGCAAAAATAAGTATGGAGCAGGGTGATTTAAAGTGGGCTATTTTAAAGCTTATTATGCAATGTTTCATTCAGCAAGAGCCTTACTTTTTTCTATGGGATTAAAAGAAAGGAGATATTTTGCTATCGCTATTGTCTTAGAAAGATTAAGCAAAGAAGGGAAGCTAGAATCAAGGTATGTCAACGATTTTCGTGCAGCTATGGCATCCAGAGAGGATGCTGATTATCGTTATGTTTATTCTAGCGATACAGCTACTTATATGATTGAAGTAGCAGGAGAGTTCCTAGGTAGAATTAAAAAAATGATTAAATGATAGGCGATAAAAGCTAGAAGTCCGTAAGCGATTTTTGAGTTGAAAATTTTGCTTTTTCTTCGACAAATTTCTCGTTAAAGAGGGGTGAGCCATATTGCCCATCTGCTCCAGGCTTATAATTTACCCTTCCTTCCCTAACCTTTATTATTGCATCAGCAATTTTTTCATTAGTAACTTTTAGCAATTCTTCTTTTTGAACATTTAACAAAACGTTTAGCTCATTTCCAAATTTTTCTATTAGTTTATCGTGCTCTTGCAGAACTTTTTTTGAATAAAGCTCTCCTGCTCCCCAAGCAAAAGATATTATCTCATACAAAGGCAATAAAGTTTTAAACGGAATTGCATCTTTTGGAACAAAACCCTCTTGTCTGTCTGCTAATTCTTCAACTCTTTGTAATACTCCTATAGTTAATTTTTTTCCGCACTTTGGACAAATGTTATTTAATTTAATTGCATCCTTTGGATGAAGGCTTATACCGCAGGCTCGATGTCCTGTATAGTAGTAACGCCCATAGGGTGGGGGTGTTTCGATTGTGTATAAAATTCTATCTTTATCTTTGTTCTTTATAGCTCTAAAAATTTCTTCAAAAGATAATTCTTTTAAATCAAAAACCGTTTGCTCTCTACCACATCTCCAAGGCCAAAATGAGTGAGCATCAGAAAAGCTTACTAAGGTAAATTTATCCAAGGAACTTACTCTAAAATTCATTAAAGGATCTGATGACATTCCAGTTTCTAACGCATAAACATGTTTTACTTCTTCTTGATAACATTCTTCTAATGAATTAAAGTCTGAAAATGCTCCTAATGCACCAAAATGCGAAGTCCAGCAATGAGCAGGTATTATTAAAATTTTTTCTGAAATTTCCCTTAAAACTTCAACAAGATGAGAAGAAGTCATTTTAAGCGTTGGTCTTGCATCAGCTGAAAGGTTTCCAAATTTTGCTAAAGTTTCTTTAATTTGGTCTGCAACTTCTAAATTTGGAATGAGAAGCAAATGATGTACTTTTCTTACTTTATTTTCCTGTACATAAACAGTATTAACTTCTGCTGTAATTATCCAATTAATTCCCTTATATTCATAAATCCCTGTATCATTTATTTCTTTCAATTTACTTTTAACTTCTTTAAACCAAGCATCAAACGTTATGTCGCCTGTACCAAGCATATTCATTCCTTTTAACTTAGCGAATATAGCAAGATGTTCTAAATCCATGTTTTTGCTAGTTGCTCTTGAATACTTGCTATGGAGGTGGGCATCAAGAAACACTTTCATTCTTCTACCTCTTTTAATTTGCTTTTTTTACTTTTTCAAATTCTTTTTCTAATTTTCCAGTGGCTATGAGTTTTTAAAGCAAAGCTATCAGCAAGAAAATCTAGGAACAAATGACAAACCATTGCGATGATAAAAATTCCAACATAAAAATTTATCCAGTTTGCTATTGGAAGAATTATAAGTAATGTCATTATTGTTGGAAAATTGTGAAAAAGTAGAAAAGCTTCTCTATACCTTTGGCTCTTAAAACAATATTTTAAAAAACTTTTAAAATTTCTAAAATACTTAGTTGCCCAAATTGCTAAATGGTCTATGTCAGGAACAAAACTTCCTAAAAATACTGCTATTAGCAAGTAAAAATCAAAACCTTTAATTAAACCAAAAATTTCGAAAAGGAGAAAGGGTAGTAAAAAATGAGCTATGTTATGGAGTAATATGCTTTTTTTCATTTTTCACACCAGATAAAATATTATAAAAACTAGTGAAATGACAAACATAACAAGCCAAACCCAAGGCTTCCACAAAATTATTTTACTTCCATCCAATGGCTTTATGGGCAAAAGGTTGAAAAGTGCCAGCCAAGCATTTGTTAAAGCAACAATTTTTCCTATTTCTCCAGGAACTAAAGCAAATACTAATGCAAAGAAAAGGTTTGTTGCAGGCCCAGCAAATGCTATTATCCCCATTTCGCTTGCAGTTAAAGAAACTACTCTAAAACCCCATCTTCCAAAAGTATAAGGATAAATCACAACCGCACCAGGAGAAATGAACTTAAAGCTTCCAAAACTTACAAAAGTTATTAAAAGGGCAAATATTATGCCTGGATACCAGATTTTGTAAAATGCTGCGCATCCAAATTTTCTAGCAATAAACTTATGAGCAAGCTCATGAAAAAGAAATGCTGTGATTACAACTATTAAATAAACAGGAAATTTTTGGATCTTGGGAAAAGAAAAGATAAACGTAATTACTAAAACTGAAATTGCTATTTCTTTTATTTCCTGCTTTGTAAATTCCATGATAATCTATTGTTTAAAAAGTATTTTATACTTTTTTAGTTATGAAAAGAAATAATTTAAAGCTTCCCTTATATTTGAAACTTCTTTAACTTCTATTCCAGCCTCTTCTCCAATACTTACTTTTTTTGGTTTGTATTCAATTGTGCAATAAGTTATGAAGCCAAACTTTTGACAAACTTGCTTTGGCTCATAATAAGTTTGAACTGCTTGTCCTAAAGGAACTAAGAATAAAGTTGCACCAACATCCTTTGCTGCCTTTGCTTTTGTAGCAACCTCGCCCACAGGCCCGATACTTCCATCAGAGTTTATAGTTCCTGTTATCATTACACTTTCATTTATACTTTTATTCTCTATTAAAGCTATAGTTGCTACAGTAATTGCTGCCCCTGCTGAAGGTCCTTCTATCACAGAAGCATTAGTTTCTATGGCATAAAATAAATCTACGTTTGATAAATCAATTCCTGTAACATTTTCTGCAACTTTTTTTGCTAATCTTATAGAATGTTGTGTATCTATCCAAAAAAGCAGTTGGTCTATGTTTACCAAAGTTCTACCTTCCCCAGGCTTTGCCTCTACTTTAAGTTTTGTTACAACTCCTTTTCCCTCGCTATCAACAGCAGGGATTTTTAAGTATACTGTTGGAAAAGAATAGTTTGTTAAAATAACTTTCTGAGTTCTTACTATTTCTACTGTTGTTGGGCTTTGAATGCTCGATATTAAAAATAGAGAAAAAACTATTAAAGAAATTATTAGGATTATGAAGGAGGAAATTATTTTTTCCATGTTAAATTATTTCTTGAAATTAGCTTAAATTTTTAAAATGCAGGGGGCGTGCTTCGGGTGGACATAACTTCCCAAGCCAGTTTTTCTGAACATCCTTCTCCACCCTGCAAGCCCTATAGCATCCTGCTACCTAGTTACCCTTGCTTCCTTCCGGACCTGGGGGGTTTCCAGATAGCAAAACCCATAGGGACAGGGCTTCTCAGTTGGATGTTCAGGCTGACTTGAGTTGCTATGCCGCCCCTCAGCTATGGTCGGCCATTTAGACCATTTGCCACCTTTGACGGTACGGGAGGCCTAGCCCCGCGACCAGAGGCCCCCTGCAAAATAAAAATAGAAAACTCTTTTTATAAGTTTAACTATTTTAAATTATGAAAAAAGAAAAAATTTTATTAAATTTAAAACCAAAGCCTTCATTAACAGCATACTTTTTTGTTTCAAGAGGTTTGATAATGATTTTAGCAATTTCTCTAGCTTTTTTTCTAACTTCGCCGCTAATTTTTAACATTTTTTTCACCCCCTCAAACAAACTTTCTGTTTACAATTCTGTTTTTGCAGTAAACCTTTGGATTTTATTGGGCATAGCACTTTCATTTTTTATTTCTATACTTTACTGCAATAATTTAAGGAAATCGTTAAGGCTTAAAGTAGTTGGCTCTTATATTTATTTAAAAGGAGGAATTTTTTTTAAAAATGAAACTATAATACCTCTTGAAAGTTTAAAAACAGCTCAATCTTCCCAAAATTTTATAGAAAGGATTTTTAAAATTTCTAGAATTAAAATTTACTTTAATAATTCTTGCGTAGAATTTCCTGGAATAGAAAATAGTTTTGAAGTTGCTAATTTACTTTTAGAATTAAAGTCCTAAGACCTTTTTTATTTTCTCAATACTTTCAGGATTTGCTAGAGTAGTTAAATCACCCAACTCTTCCTTTAATAAAATTTTTTTAAGTACCCTTCTCATAATTTTTCCACTTCTTGTTTTTGGCAGATCCTCAATAAAAATAATTTTTGCAGGTTTGGCAATTGGGCTAATTTTTTTAGAAACAATTTCCTTAAGTTCTTCTTCCAATTTTTCAGAAACTAAAAAGCCTGGCTTAAGTGTTACAAAAGCAAGTGGAACTTCGCCCTTTATTTCATCTGGCACTCCAACAACAGCAGATTCTACCACACCTTCATGAGAATTTAATGCATTTTCTATTTCTCCTGTGCTAAGCCTATGACCAGCAACTTTTATTACATCGTCAACCCTTCCAACAATCCTTATCAAACCATTTTCATCCTTAAAAGCAGCATCACTTGTAAAGTAAATTTTATTTCCATACTTGCTCCAGTAAGTTTCTAAGTATTTCTTCTCATCCTTATAAATTCCTCTCAATAAGCCAGGAGGAAAAGGTGGAAGTACAACCAAGTTTCCTTGCTTTCCTTTTTCACACTTTTTTCCTTCTTCATCAAGAATTTCAGCTTTTACTCCAGGAAAAGGCAAACCAACAAAACCAGGTTTAAAAGGGCCAATTCCTGGCAAAGAAGAAATTAAAATTCCTCCAGTTTCTGTTTGCCACCAGGTATCAACTATTGGACATCTTTCCTTTCCAACGTTTTTAAAATACCAAAGCCATGAGGCTTCATCCAACACTTCACCTACTGATCCAAGCAAACGTAAAGTTTTAAACTCATACTTTTTTGCAATATTTCCATTCATCCTTTCAAACATTCTTATGGCAGTAGGAGCAGTATAAAAAATTGTTACTTTATGTTTTTCTATAATCTGGGCCCATCTGTCTGGAGTTGGATAATCAGGAGCACCTTCAAATATTAAGGTTGTTATTCCGTTAAGCAAAGGAGAGTAGCAAGTATAGGAATGACCAGTAATCCAACCAAAATCAGAAGTACACCACAAAACATCTTTTTCATGAAAGTCAAAAATCCATTTTCCGGTTAAGTAAGCTTGAACTGTATAGCCTCCACAAGTATGCAAAATACCTTTGGGCGTGCCAGAAGTACCTGAGGTAAACAAAATAAAAAGTAAGTCTTCTGAATCCATTTCTTCTGGTTTACATTCATCGCTCTCGTTTTTTGTTAAATCCTCGTACCAAACATCTTTTTCATTATTCCAAGAAATTTCATTTCCTGCTCTTTTAACAACAATTACTTTTTCAACTTTTGTTTCTTTTATTCCTTCATCTGCATTTTGCTTTAAGTTTATTATTTTCCCTCTTCTGTAATAGCCATCAGCAGTAATCAAAAATTTTGCTTCACTAACTTGAAGTCTTGTTCTTAAGGCTTCAGGAGAAAATGCAGAAAATATTACTGTATGAACTGCACCAATTCTTGCACAAGCGAGCATTGAAATTAAAGTTTCAGGAATCATTGGTAAGTAAATTCCAACTACATCTCCTTTTTTTATTCCTAGCTTTTTGAGAGCATTTGCAAGTTTGTTGACCTGCTTATAAAGTTCGTAATAGGTAAAAGCCCTTGGCTTTTCTTCCAAAGGCTCAGGCTCCCAAATCAAAGCAATTTTATCCTTTTTATCTTTTAAATGTCTGTCTAAGCAATTGTAAGAAATGTTAAGCTTGCCGCCAACAAACCACCTAAAGTAAGGGGGCTCTTCTAAGTAAACTTTTTCCCATGGTTTAAACCAAACTATTTGCCTTGCTTGCTCTTCCCAAAATTTTATCGGGTTTTCCCTCGCTTCTTTATAAATTTTTTTATTACTTATCAAAGCAATTTTTTTCATTTCTTTTGTTGGGAAGTAAAGGCCATTTCTTTTTTCAACAAATTTCATAATTAAATTTAATTTTTTGCAATTTAAGAAATTGTTTTAATCCTTAAGCTAGAGCTAAACAGAAAAATTTATATACTTTCTGCAAGATTAGAAAAGATTAGGTGAAATATGGAAGAAGAATGGGAAGAAGAGGAAGAAGGAGAAGAAGAGGAAGAAGAATGGGAAGAAGAGGAGTTTGAAGAGTTTGAAGATGTAGAGGAATAAAAAAGTTTTTTCCCTTTTTCTTTTATATTTTTATTATGCTTTCTTTAGCTCTTGGAAAAAAACTTATTTATCTTGCGAGAAAATGCTTGGAAAAAAGTTTTGAAAAATTTGAAATTGAAGAAGTTAAGGAGAAAGAGTTAAGGAAAAGGAGAGGGGTTTTTGTAACGTTAAAAGAATTTCCTTCTCAAGCTTTGAGAGGATGCATAGGCTTTCCTTATCCCTATTATCCCTTATACGAGGCTGTTCAAAGAGCTGCTTTTTCTTCGGCTTTTGAGGATTTTAGGTTTTCCCCTTTAAAGAAAGAGGAGCTTAATAAAATAGTTATAGAAGTTTCTGTCCTTTCTAAGCCAAGACTTTTAAAAGTTAAGGAGCCAGAAGAATATTTTAAAAAAATCAAAGTAGGAAAAGATGGGTTAATTTTAAAGAATGGTCCATTTTCAGGTTTATTACTTCCACAAGTTCCTTTAGAAATGAATTGGGATGTAAAGGAATTTTTGGAAAACCTTTGTTATAAGGCTAATTTAACTCCAGATTTTATTTACGATAAAAATACAAGAATATGGAAGTTTCAAGCACAAATTTTTTACGAAGTTAAGCCAGGAGGAATGATTAAAGAATTAACTGAACATGGAAAATAAAGAACTTTTCCTTTTACACAATCACTTTCCTTTTATTTTCAAAAAGCATTTACACCAATTTTGCTAAATTTTTGCATTAGATAAGCTCTTAAACTTTTGATTCGCAATTTGGGCAAAGGACTTTCTTTAAATTTATTACTAAAAAGAAGTTACTTTTTGATAATAAGAACTTAAGTTTAAATATCTTCTTAATTTTAAGAAAATAAGGAGAAAATGGCTGTAATTGGGGACTTAGTTTTGCTTGGTTTGGCCTTTCTCTTAGCTCCAGCAATAGCAGAATATGCAAACATAAGGAAAAAGGCAGAAAGGGGCTTTAATTGGATATCATCTGCAGGAGTTTTATTCTTGTTTGCAGGAACATTAGGTTCAAGCGTAACTCCAGCATCGCTTGGAACACTAGGAGAGCTTTACATCAGAGAACTTTTTTACGTAGTAGGATGGATATTCGCCTTAATAGGAGCAGTGCTAGGAGCTTATGAAATATTAACTAAGAAATAGTTCTTTGCTTTTTAATTTTTTTAATTAT
>CALIKW010000067.1 GCA_938017915.1 uncultured archaeon
AAGAGCTAGCTTCTCCTGTCTACTTAAACTTCGAGGATTCTCGACTCTTTGGAATTACTTATTCAGATATTAGAGAGATTATTAGAATTTTTATTGAATTATACGGAAAAGAACCAAAAAGCTTGTTACTGGATGAAATACAAAATGTTAAAAATTGGGAAGTTGTTGCAAGGGAATTACACGATTTAAGGAAGTACAGAATTTTTTTAACAGGATCTTCCTCAAAATTGTTAAGTAGAGAAATTGCTACTCAGCTAAGAGGAAGAACTTTATCATTTCTTCTTTTACCTTTCAGCTTTAGAGAATTTTTAGCAGCAAAAAACGAAAAATTTGAAAAAATTATGAGTAAAGATGAAGAAGCTAGAATGAAAAACTTGCTAAGAGAATATTTGGAGTTTGGAGGTTTCCCAGATGTAATTCTAAGTAAAGAAAAAATTAAAATATTAAGAGAATATTTCGACTTGATTTTGTTTAGAGATTTTATTGAAAGACATAAGTTAAAGAATTTAGAGATAGCTAGATTTTTGCATTCATTTGTTGTTCAAAATTTTTCTACCGAAATTTCTTTGAAAAGTTTGTTTGAAAAGTCAAAAGCTGCTGGGGTGAAAGTTTCTAAAGATACAGTTTATGATTATGTAACAAAATTAGAGGATACCGTCTTTTTCTTTTTCCTTAAAAAATTTTCGAAAAAAGTCCATGAAAGAGAAGCCTGGCCAAAGAAAATATACTTGTGCGATACAGGACTAGTAAAGGTATTAAAATTTTCAGAAGAAATTGGGAAGTTAATGGAAAATGCTGTTTTTTTAGAGCTACTGAGAAAAACAAATTTAGACCCTTTAATTGAAATTTTCTATTGGAAAAATTATCAGCAAGATGAAGTTGACTTTTTAGTGAAAAAAGGGACTGTTATTAAACAATTAATTCAAGTTACTTATGCTTCTAGCAAGAATGAAATTGAAAAAAGGGAAATAAAGGCTTTAATTAAAGCTTCAAAAGAGTTGAACTGCAAGAGTTTAGAAATAATAACTTGGGATTATGAAGATGTGCTTAAAGTTGAAAACAAGAAGATAAAGTGCATTCCGTTATGGAAGTGGTTGATACATTATTAAATCTCGGGTTTATCTAGAGTTCTTACTTCTTCAGTAGAATCTTCTAGGCCATAAGCATCTCACTTTACTTGAGTCATCAAGGACCAGTTCTCGCCATGGCGTTTACTCTTTTTTACCACTTACATGAGTTACAAATTTATTTTTCCACCACAAGCATTTTTCCTTTTATGATTATTTTAACTTGCTCGCCTGGCTTAAAGGGAAATGCTGAATCATTAGCCACAGCTGCAGGAATTGTTAAGTACAAGGTTTTAGCTTTTTTATGTGGAATTAAAGTTGTTTTAGCTTCAAGTGCCATACATTTAATTATTACAGTAATATTTAAATAGTTAAAGCATAATAATTACGGTAATAAAAATGAAAATAACATCTGAAATTTTAAAAGAAGCTAAGAAACTGTATTTAGAAGGAAATTCGATTAGAAAAGTTACTAAACTTCTTCAGGAAAGATTTGGAATAAAAGTTGGAAAGACTACTGTGGAATATCATTTAAAGAAAGTGATAAAATTGCGAAATAAAAAAGAAGTGATGACAATGAAGAGAGGAACTTTTTTAGACGAATCCGAAATCGCAAGACTTTATGCTGAAAAGAAACTTTCTTTAAAGCAAATAGCAAAGATGTTCAACGCAAGTCCTTCTGGAATAAAGTGGATTCTTCTTAAAAATGGAATAAAGCTGAGGGAGAAAAGAGAGGGACTGATATTACGCAAAGGAAAATATAGGAAACCTCCTTTTAAGGGTACGCCAGAAGAAAAAGCTTATCTCATAGGAATAACTTTAGGGGACTTACATGTTAGATGGAATTCCAACTTTACCATTGAAGTAAATACTTCGACTACTCATGAAGCAATGAAAGATCTTCTCGTTAATACTTTTAGTAAATATACAGATGGTATCGTATGGTATCCTGACGAAAAGAAAGGATTTAGATTTTATGCCTACTTAGATAAAAGTTTTGATTTTCTAATAACCATGAAAAAGAACGTCAATTTAATTAAGAATTTTAGCGATGAAGAATTTCTAGCTTTTCTTGCTGGATTTTTTGATGCTGAAGGGAGTATTGTTAAAAGAAGATGGAAAAACGGCTTGAGGCATGAAATAAAAATTGGAAATACTAACAAGGAAGTTCTTGAAATTATTAAAAACAAGCTTGATGAACTAGGAATAAATTCAAAAATATATACCTACAAATCAAGAAAAGGAAAATTCCACTATTTATGTGGTAGAAAAATTATTAATAGAAAAGATTATCATATACTAGAAGTAGTTCGAAATGAAAGTATCTTGAATTTACTTAAGATGTTAAAGTTGCGACATGAAGAAAAAATTGAAAGAAAAAGGCAAGCAATTTTAAACTAAGGAAAACATTGTTTATAATTACTATCTTGCTTTATTCTCGTTTACGTGTTTTAGAAAAACCAATTACTGTAAAAGAATTTGCACGAAGAAACAATTTGAATTATCCTTATTGCTCTTAACTATCTTATAATGTGAAAAGAGGATTTATTCAGAAAAGTGGAAGAAAATACACGATTAGTGAAAAAGGAAAAAATTTCATTACATACTATGAGACTGTATACAAAAATCAATCATCCTTTCATCACGGCTAAAGGCCATAATTCTACAACACGTTTGCTTATGCCTGCTTCTTCTGTCGCTTTCACAACTTCAGTAGATGATTTATAAGCTTCTGGTCTTTCTTCAGCAAGAACTTTTATACTAGCAGCTTTAGCTAGTATACCTTTTTGATTAAGTTGTCTTAAAACTTCCTCTCCCCTAACTTGTTTAAGAGCTTTTGCTCTAGATTGTACACGCCCAGAGCCATGGGCAGTTGAATAAAAAGTTTGTTTTGCGGTTTCTGTTCCAACTAAAATATAGCTAGGTGTGGCCATGCTGGCTGGTATGAGCACACACTGCCCAACAGCTTGATGATCTTTTGGTATTTCTGGATGACCAGCCGGAAAAGCCCTTGTTGCACCTTTCCTGTGAACATATACTTTCACTTTTTTCCCATCAATTTCGTGTTCCTCAATTTTCCCAATATTATGGGCAACATCGTAAACAACTTCCAATCCTATATCTTCAATCTTCATTCCTAAAACTTTTACAAAACTTTCTCTTACCCAGTGAGTTATCATTTGTCTATTTGTCCAAGCATAATTAGCAGCACAAGCCATAGCAGAAAAATAATCTTCACATTCTTTTGTTCCAGCAGGAGCATAAACTAGTTCACGATCAGGCAATTTTCTCAATTCATCTCTAAACCTTGACTCCAAAATTCTTAAGTAATCAGTACAAACTTGATGCCCAAAACCTCTTGAGCCAGTATGTATCATCACACATACTTGATTTTCCTTTTCAATTCCAAAAACTTTCGCAACTTCTGGCAGAAAAATTTTATTCACAACTTGAATTTCAAGAAAATGATTACCAGCCCCTAAAGTTCCAAGCTGAGGAGCTCCTCTTTTTTTCGCTTCGTTTGAAACTTTTTCTGGGTTTGCTCCTTTCATGCAACCATTTTCTTCCAAATGCTCCAGATCTTTTTCAGTTCCATAACCATGCTCAACAGCCCATTTAGCTCCATTAACCAAAACTTCATCTAGCTCAGAAAAACTTAATTTAATTTTTCCAACTTCTCCTACTCCAGAAGGAACATTCTTAAAAATTGATTCCAACAATTCTTTAAGCTTTGGCCTTATTTGTTCTACTGTGAGATTAGTGCGCAAAAGTCTTACACCACAATTGATATCAAAACCTATCCCACCAGGGGATAATCCACCATTTTCATAATCAAGAGCTGCTACACCACCTATAGGGAAGCCGTAACCAAAATGCATATCAGGAAGTGCGATTGAATGCTTGTAAATTCCTGGTAAAAAAGCAACGTTAGCTGCCTGCTCTATTGCTCCTTCCTCAACCTCCTTTAAAAGTTTTTCTGACAAGAAAAGCCATGCTGGTACTTTCATTCCTGGTTTTGCTTCTTTCGGCAATTCCCACAAGCACGGACCAATTTTTCTCAATTTTTCTTTTAACCCCATTTTTTGACCCTCTTTGCTTTTTTTCAAGTAATATATTTCTCACTTTTTTCTTTTTATCTTTTTTGCTATTCTTTCTACAGCAATCCTTTCATATGTAGATGCATAAATAAAACAAAGATAGCCTGCAATCCATAGGAAGTCTATGTAGTCATAAGGAGAACCAAGTTTGTATAAGCCATTCCAGTCAAGATAAGAAAATAAAGTATCAGCAACTCCTGTAAACAAAAATGCAAGTGAAATAACAAACCAAACTCTTGAAAGAGCACCTCCTCTAAAAGCTTCTACTAAAAGCAAACCACTAAATATTAAATAAACATCTAAAATTGGGTAAGTCATTAAAATCGATTTTTCTAAAAGATTTAGATTTGAAATAGCTATAGGAAAAAGAACAAAAAAGAGTGAAAGCAAGCCATAGAGCAAAGAAACTAAAGCTGCTAGGTAAATTTTTCTAGTTTTCAAAGGGAAGCTAACATAAGAAAAATAGTGAAAAGTTGCTAAGATCATGGGAAAATAACCAACGATATAAAAAATGTCTGCAGGGGAAGGAAACGGATAAACTTCTTTTATAACTTCATAATATGCCCAAATTAACTCTCCAAAACCCCAGAAAAAAGTGCCTGCTCCTAATAAAAACCATACCCTTCCTTCCAAGCTTTTTCCAAATTTTTTAAAATTTAAAAAACAGGAGTAAGATGCTATAAAAGCCAAGGAAAAGAAGAAAATGTTTGAAAAAATTGTTCTTATGCTTTTTTCAAATTCGAGAAAGTAAAAAGAAGCAAATAGCAAAAACAGAAGAATTATTACTATTTCAAATTTTTCCATAAATCTCTTTTAAGCTTTTATTTTAAATTCTTTTTCTCTTTCATCGAAATAAAGCTTATTATACTTCCCAAACCTATGAATAAACTCCCAAGAATTATTCCCTGAATTACTTCATTTCTTTTTCTTCCAAATTCCTCAATTTTATTTGGCTCAAAGGGTATTCCTAAGGTAAAGTCTAGAAAAAACGTGAATAAAAAACAAATTAAAAGTATACCAAAAAGGCTGAAAGTGGCTCCTATTATCCAAAGCCTTTCCATAATTTTTACTTGTTTTTACTCCTTTATTAATGCAACCTTCATGTTTGCTCTGTATTCTACTATTTCGTTATTTCTTACAACAGCTTTGAAGCCCTTTACATCTATTCCTGTTACTTTTCCCTCTTCCTTCACTTTTTCTAACCCATTTTTTATAGCATCTTCCCAGCTTTTATCAGAAGTTCCTATTATTTCTATTACTCTTACTAAAACCATATCACCACCT
>CALIKW010000068.1 GCA_938017915.1 uncultured archaeon
ATAGAAGAAATAAAGAAAAATCTTTTCATAGAAGCTGTTGAGATAAGGACTGAGCTAGATGAGGATATGAAAAAATATCTTCAACCAATATTAAAAGAATGGGTTTACGTTGAATTACCGGAAGAATTCAAAAAAATTAAATTGCTACTTGAAGAAAAACTGAAAGAAAATCTTTTGTGGTTAAGGGATCATAACTTGCTTCAAACTCTTAGACCTAGCAAAAAATCTTTGCTAATACTTCAAGAAAAGTTTAGTTTAAAGATGGAAGGTTCAAGAAATTATTCTTTTATTTGGGCTGCCATTAAAGTTGCAGAAGCTATTAAAATAGAGCATGCTTTAGAGCTTTTAGAGACTCAGGGAATTTCCTCTTTGCTCGATTTTTTCAAAAAAATTGAATCTAGTAAAAGAAAAAGCGATAAACAACTTATGAAAGACCCGAGAATAAGGGAAGCTATTAGAATAACTAATCAACTATACTTAAAAGGAGTTGAGCATCCTAAGTTAGAAAAACTTTTGTTTATAGTTAAGGATTTGCTGAAAGAAAATACTTCAAACAGAATAATAGTTTTTGCAAATTATAGAAGCACTATTGATAAAATAAATGAAGTTATGAGAAAAAACGGAATAAAATCTGAAATTTTGATAGGACAAGCAGTAAAAAAAGGTAAAGGCTTGACTCAACAGCAACAAATTGAAATTTTAAAAAGATTTTTGGATTGCGATTTTAATGTTTTGTGTTGTTCAAGCATAGGCGAAGAGGGAATAGATTATTTTGCTGATATAGCAATTTTTTACGATGCAGTCCCGAGCGAAATAAGAGAATTGCAAAGAAAGGGAAGAGTAGGAAGAAAAAAGGCTGGAAAAGTAATTTTCTTGCTCACAAAAGGGTCGAGAGATGAGGCATACTACTGGGCTGCCTTCCATAGAGAGAGAAAAATGAAAGGAATTCTTTACGATATGAGAGAAAAAGGTAAAAGAAAGACGATTTTAGATTGGATTAAAAAATAATTAAAAAGCATAAGCAGCAACAAGAAAAATTCCTGAAAAGCCAACTAAGGAATCATGATGGTTGAAATAAAAATTTTAAGTGATAAGGAAAATAATGAACCAATTTGCCTAACTGAACTTAAATTAGAAAAGTAAGGGAAACTTTTTGTTATTGGCTATTTTTTCAAACTATTCAAAACCTGAATTTTATTCTTCTAAGTAAAATATTTTATATTCTTACAAAAAATCAAGAAATTAGGGTGAAATTTTGGAAATTCAAAAAATCCTTAAACCAAAGGGAAAAATTCTAATAATTTGTGATTATAGGGAAAAAGAGGTTATAGAAAATTTAGAAAAGCTTGGAGCTCTAGTTAACGTTCAAAGTTTAGAAATTGGAGATGTTGTCATTTCTCAAAAAGTGTGTGTTGAGAAAAAAACTCATTCAGACTTTATTTCTTCAATAATAGATGGAAGAATATTCGAACAAGCTTCTTTACTCAGAAAAAATTTTGAAAAGCCAATAATTATTATAGAAGGCTATTCAAACAGAGAAATAAATGATAATGCTCTAAAAGGTGCTTTGGCAAGCTTGCTAATAGATTTCGGAATTTCTGTTTTAACAACAAGAAACCCTTCTGATACAGCAAAAACAATTTTTTGGATTGCTAAAAAAGAGCAAATTGAAAGTAAAAAGGAGATCGGAATAAAAGTAGGCAAAAAGCCTAAGGATATTAAGAGAATTCAAGAGTTTGTCATTTGTAGCTTCCCTGGAATTTCAAATGTTTTAGGTAAAAGACTCTTAGAAAAATTTGGAAGTTTGGAAAAAGTATTTACTGCAAGTGAAGAGGAATTAATAAAAGTTAAGGGTATAAGCAAAAATTTAGCTAAGAAAATTAAAAAAATATTGATTTCAAAATATGGGTGAGAAGCTGAAGTCAATAATAGTTGGAATTGATGTAGGAATCACAACTGGAGTTGCTATTTTAAGTTTAAACGGAGAAATAATTTCACTTTTCAACAAAAGATACAAAAGCAAAAATGAGCTAATAAAGGAAATAATAAAATACGGAAAGCCTTTAATAATAGCTAGCGATGTTAACCCTGTACCAAAGGCAATAGAAAAAATAGCAAAAAATTTGGGCTCTAAACTTTTTTTCCCAGAAAAAAGTTTGACCAACCTTGAAAAAGAGAAAATAATTAAAGAGTTTAAAGATATGATTAAAAGCTCTCATGAAAAGGATGCTTTAGCAGCTTCACTAAAAGCTTTTAAAAAATATCATAGCCTTTTTATTAAAATAAGTGAAATATCAAAAAAAGAAAATGCTGAAGAGCTTTTTGATGAGATAGTAAGAATTGTTATTCAGAAAAAAAGTGAAAGTATAGCTGATGTGATAAAGAGGATTAAAAGTGGTAAGTAAAAAAATTTTAGAAAGAAGGAAAAAATTGCTTGCAACTCTTATATTTCTAATAAAATTAAACCTTTTAGCAATCCCTCTCTACATTTTACTTTACATAGATTTTTCTCTTCCACCACTTCAAACTTTTTTAGCATTTTCAATTTCTTCAACACTTTCCTTTTTTAAGTTTCCTGTAACATCCGAAGGAAAAAATATATTTGTATTTTTAAAAGAAGAAGAAAATTACAAGATAATTCCTTTTGAAATTTCTATGGATTGCACAGGGTGGAAATCCATGTATTTACTTACTGCCTTAGTTTTTGCATCTTCTTTTAATCTTAAAAGAAATTTAAAAATTTTAGCAATTTCCTTGCCAATTCTTTTTATAATAAATTTCTTGAGGATAGTTTCAACAATAGCCATTGCTCTAATTTTTGGCTTCGAATTTTTTGAAATTACACACAACATACTTTGGAGGGAAGGAACGATTTTTATCGTAATACTTATTTGGTACTTATGGCTTAGAAAAATAAAATATAAATTAAAGGATAATTTAAATTTGGTGGAAAAGCTTGTTAGAACCTTCTGAAATTGCAAGAATAGAGAAAATAGAAAGAAAAATAGAAGAAATGGAAAAGGATAAAGAGGATTTGGAGGAAGTTTCTAAAAATATTCTAAAATACTTAGAAAAGGTAAGGGAAGTAATTAGAACTTTTGCTACAAAGGAAGAATTAGAAAAGAAAATAAAAGAATTGAAAGTAGGAGA
>CALIKW010000069.1 GCA_938017915.1 uncultured archaeon
ATTCCCTTGCAAAATTACTTTTTACTTGAATTAAAACTTTAAGCTCTTTTTCCTTTAATTCAATAACTTGCACTTCACCAAAGCCAAAGTGCTTAATCAAGCTTAAAATCGCATCGAAAAAAGTTTTCTCACTTGCAGAAAATTTTCTCATATCTCTGCAAATTTCAAAAAAACTTTTTTTGGC
The DNA here is from genome assembly GCA_938017915.1 of uncultured archaeon. Taxonomy (GTDB): domain Archaea; phylum Aenigmatarchaeota; class Aenigmatarchaeia; order CG10238-14; family SCSR01; genus CALIKW01. The sequence goes on from CALIKW010000069.1 coordinate 185, forward strand.
AGAAGTGTAAATTTCCTCTAAGCCCTTTTTCCCGAATTTTTTCTCCAAGTTTTTCTGCAAGAACAAAAATTGCTTCATTGGTTGAAGGTAAAAATTTTTCTCAAGTATTTTAAACTCTTTTTCTGTTAAAGCAAGTTGCCTTGCCAGTAAAAGTTTTGAAATAAATGTTGAAATCATGCAATCATCCAAAAATTTCCTTTACAATCCTAAGCTTTTCTATTTCTAAAGGCCAGGCTATGTAAGTATTCCCAATTTTTTTCATCCTTATTAGTTTAAGCTTGTACAGCTTTTTAAAATGGTAAAGATATTTTGCAGAAAGCGATTTTTCCTTTCCTTTTTCACCCAAAATTTTAGCAACTTCTAAAGGATTTGTTGGCCAATGCTTTAAAATTACTTCAAAAACTGCTGAGGTGCTTGAAGATAACCTTTTAATTTTTTCTTCTGTAGTGAGCCATTCAAAGGTTTTATCCATAATATTGATTATTCTAAAATAATATTTAAAAATTTTTGGAATTTTCAAAATTGCTTGCGTTTTAATTCATACAAAAATTCCAATACTTTCTTTTTTGCATCTTTTGCTATAGCCTCTCCATGGCCAGGTAACAAACAATCAAAATCGAGCTTGCTTATTTTCTCTATCGATTCTACCATTTTTTGTTTATTCCAATTAAAATCTTCTGGAGGTAAGGATAATTTGTTAGGGTTAAGAATTAAATCGCCACAAAATAATACTTTAGTCTTTCCACTTAACAAAAAGGAAACACTTCCTTTAGTATGGCCTGGTGTTTTAATAACCTTAAGTTGAGCATAATTTTCCCTAAAAGTTTCATCCACTTTTACTCCTTTAGATTTCACTAACGGAATTAACATTCTGAAGAAAAATCCTTTAATTCCTTTTGGTAGTAATACTTCTTTACCTTCCACAGCTAATTTATCTTCTTGACTTGAAACAACTAAAGCATCTGGAAACTTTTCTTTTATTTTTGCTAAGCCATTTATATGGTCCAAGTGACCATGAGTTATTAAAACTGCTTTAAGTTCTTTTCCTGTTTTCTCTATTATTTTTAAAATTTCCTTTGCCTTTTTATCCATTCCACAATCTATTAAAATGCAAGAATTATTAAGCTCAACCACAAAAGAATTTGAGTAGTTTTTTACCATTTGAACTTTGGGAAGCAAATCTTTAATCATAATCAACTTTTAAATTTATGCAAATTTAAATTTTCTTTATGGAAAGAGTTAAAACTGGAATTGAAGGTTTGGATGAAGCATTAGGAGGAGGAATTCCTAAGGGAAATGTCATTCTTATTTCAGGTTCTGCGGGAACTGGTAAAACTTTGATTGGTTTAAGTTTTGTTTATTATGGGGCTACAAAGTTTAATGAACCTGGAATTTTTATTTCCACAGACCAAACTCCGGAGGAAATAAGAGAACAAGCAAAGAATTTTGGTTGGGATTTAGAAGATTTGGAGAAGAAAAACCTTTTAAGGCTTTACCATATAGATGTTACTACAGAAAAGGACATGGTTTACCTTAAAAAGCTTGATAAGCTAGTTAAAAAAATAAAGGCTAAGAGAATAGTTGTAGATTCCTTAACCACAGTAACAGAATTTTTAACACCTTTAGAAATTAGAAAAGGAACAAAAATTTTTGAGAGTTTGGAGGCTTTAGTTCCTGTGCCTATGAGCGAAGCAATAATCGCAAAAAATGTTTTAATAAAAATCATAAAACATTTGAAAAAAACTGGTTGCACTTCAATAGTAACTTCTGAACTGCCTGAAGAAGGGCAATGGCTAAGCAGAGATACTTGCTCAGAATTTTTGACAGATGGAGTAATAACTTTAAGACCTTTCAAGTATGCAAGAAGTGATATAGATTTGCTTGTTGTTAAGCTTAGGTACGGAAATCATTCAAAAGATATTCATAAAATTTTAATAACTGAAAAAGGTGTTGAAGTAAAGCCCGCAGAAAAAGGAGTTATTATTTAAAGTTTATTCTTTCTCTTCTTTGGCTTCTTCTTTTGGCTTTACTATAAATTCGCAGCAATCATCGCCTTTTGCATAACATTTTACTTCTTCACAAACCATTGGCTTACCTAAAAATATTGTAAAAACTTCTTCCCATATACCACGCAAATAGTCATCTATAGGTTCTTTTTGCTTTCCATATTCCATCACAAACTCCTCAGCAAAAGGTGTTTTTGTAGTTAAAATAGAAAAGGTATCATTCCTTTTTTTAACTTGAAAGACGCCCAAACCCAAAAAGGATGTAAGGTACTTAAAACCAAATTCAAGTCCTTTCTCTTTCTCTATTTCAGACCATCCAAAAACTTTTATGTATCGTTTAATTGCTTGGTTAATCTGGTATTTGCCTAATTCACATAAAAGACCACGAGCGTCTTCCTTTCCTACTTTTTCCGTAAGTAAGAAAGATAATTTATTCATTACTCTTACGGGTATTATTATCCCCATCTCACCAAAAGCAATCATTTTGCCTTCCTTGAAAAATATTTTTCCTTTCCTTATCAATTGTACTAAAATTGGTTCTTCGGACATTTCATATCTTTAATAATTCTAATGGTTTGCCCGGAGTTAAATATTTTTCATATCCTTTATAAAGTTCTCTTGGATTTGTTATTTCTATATAAAGTTCGGAACTCTTCACTTTCTCTACTTGTTCTAAAACTGGATAGTTTATCTCATAAATTTTTTTTCTAATTAGTTCAGCAATTTTATTTTTTTCAGAGTCCTCTAAAGTTTTTGTACTTTCTATTCTAATTATTGCAATGTCCTTCCTTGTTTTTTCATCACGATAATTACGAACAAATGGTGGTTCACGACTTAATACGCCTTTATAAGGACCCTCCTCTAGCTTTGCTCTGACTGATTTTATCTCTCTTAATGTAAGTTTACTTCCTCCTAAGTTAATAAAAGCATTCTCTATCTCGCTAATAAGTGTTGCGTATCTTTCTTCTTCTACTTCATCACATCTTACTACATCATCGGAAAACAAATAATTAATAAGAACCATATGCGGCTTTTCTCCAACTTTATATAAATTCGTTATCAGAGTATTTCCTTTTTCTCCCTCTGAAAGTATTTCGTTTCCTCTTACAACTGAAAGTAATACTTCGGGTAGGACAACCTCATATTCGTCTGAAAAAGGTTCTATTTCGCATGCCATTGGACCTAAACTTTCTGTTGATGCATACCAATCATACACCAAAGCATTACCAAAATCTTTACTTACAATTTTTCTCTCTTCTAGAGAAGAGGGCTGACCACCTATCATAAATTTTTCTAAATTAAGAGAGGATGGTTCAACATTTTGATCTTTTAACTTCAATGGAAGTTGATAGATAGATGCCATTAGGCCAAATACGACATTAGGTTTGAAAACTGAATACCACCTTAGAAATTGCTCAGTATCACTCAATACCTGAGGTCCTACATGAAGCACATTTATTTCAAAATCCTCTAGTCCATGAACTGAAGCTTCACCTGAAATTCCTGGAGAATAAGGAAAACAATTGAGTATTTTATCACCCCTTTTGATGAATTTCTCATAACCGATTCTACATGCTCTTTTGTTTCGCTCTCTATCATCGATAGTCATTGCTATAGGTTTACCTTTTGGTAGTTCCCCTCTTCTTCTGCTACTAGTCCCACTAGTTAAAAACCATTGCCTAAAAACTTTATAAGGAGAAACTAATTCAGGTAAATCAGCAGAAGTAGTATACAATCCTTTTTCATAAGCCTTAAGTAAATCTTTCGGGTTTTTAATTTCATCAGGATCTATTCCCAATTCTTTATACTTCCTAACATACCAAGGAATTTCTTTTGACAAGCTAACAACATATTTTATTCTATGGCTAAGCTCTTTTTCTAGTTCTTGCATATTTTTGGATTATTCAAATAAAAATATAAATTTTCTTTGGAAAATTCAAAAAACTGAACTTTTTTTTCTTATAAAAGCTTTTAAGCTTTAATCCTTATTAAAAAAATATGAAAATATTTGTTCCCTACGAGCAGAGAGAAATAGACTTAGAAGCGTACTTATCTTATATACTTAATTTTCACTCAAATGCTACGC
>CALIKW010000070.1 GCA_938017915.1 uncultured archaeon
GAAAAGTGGCATGCTTTAGAGCCAAAAGAGGCTATGAAAAAGTTAAAAACAAGTGAAAAAGGGCTAAGTGAAGAAGAGGCTAAAAAAAGATTGCAAGAATATGGGCATAATGAATTAAAGGAAAGAAAAAGAGTTTCAGCCTTGGAAATTTTTCTCAACCAATTTAAAGATATATTTGTTATAATACTTTTGATTGCTGTTGTTATTTCTGTTTTGATAGGGTGGTATGAGATAAAGGAAAAGCCTGAAACGAGCTTTCTTAAAGCTTATGCTGATGCTATAGCGATAGGAGGAATTGTTATATTAAATGCAATAGTTGGTTTTACTCAAGAGTATCGCTCTGAAAAAGCCTTAGAAGCTATGAAAAAACTTACTGCTCCAAAGGCTAGAGTAATAAGAGAAGGAAAAGAGGTTTTGGTAGATGCAAGAGAAGTTGTTCCTGGTGATGTTCTTGTTATAGAGGCAGGAGATAGGATAGCTGCTGATGGCTTGCTTTTAGAAAGCGTAGAGCTTGAAGTTAATGAAGCAGTTTTGACAGGAGAATCTACTCCTGTAAAGAAAAAGGTAGGAAAATTAAAGCCTGATGTTCCAATAGCTGAAAGAAAAAATTCTGTTTTTATGGCAACTCATGCTACTTACGGAAGAGGAAAAGCTTTAGTAACTGCAACAGGAATGAAGACTGAATTTGGAAAAATTGCTGAAAAAGTTCAGGAAATTGAAGAGGAGGAAACTCCTTTAAAAAGAAAGTTAAATAATTTTGCAAAAAAACTTGGAAAGTTTGTCGTTGTTGTTTGTATAATAATTTTTATTTTAGAACTTTATGAAATTTTGGTTGTTTTTAAAATAAGAGAGTTTGGGGAGATGATGGAAAAATTTATAAATGCTTTCATGACTTCTGTTGCTTTAGCAGTTAGTGCAGTTCCTGAAGGTTTGCCTGCAGTAGTTACTGTTACTTTGGCTTTGGGTGCTAGGGAGTTAGCAAGAAGAAATGCTATAATAAGGAAGCTTTCCTCTGCTGAAACTTTGGGAGCAGTAACAGTAATTTGTTCAGATAAAACAGGAACTTTAACAAAAGGGGAAATGACTGTAAGGAAAATTTATGCTAACGATAAAATTATAGAAGTAACAGGAGTTGGTTACGAAGCAAAGGGTGAATTTTTGGTTGAAGGTAAAAGCTTTGACCCTAAAAACATAGAGCTTTTGCTTAGGGTTGGTTGCTTGTGTAATAACGCAAGTTATGACGGAAAAACGATAAAAGGAGACCCAACAGAAGGAGCTTTAATAGTTGTAGCAGCAAAAGCTGGAATTAAAAAGGAAGAATTAGAAGAAAAGTTTAAAAGAATCCATGAAATTCCCTTCAGTTCTGAAAGAAAAAGAATGACTACAATTCATGCTTTTGGAAATAAAAAACATGCTTACGCTAAAGGTGCTCCTGAGGTTATACTTGAAAGATGTGATTATATTTTAAAAGAAGGAAAAGTGGAAAGGCTTGAGAAAAAAGAAAAAGAAAAGATTTTGAAAGTTAACGAAGAAATGGCTTCTCAAGCTTTAAGAGTTTTGGGTTTTGCTTTTAAAGAATTGGAAGAAAAGTTTAACGATGAAACTGCTGAAAAAGGATTGATTTTTGTTGGGTTAATGGGGATGATCGATCCGCCAAGAGAAGAGGCAAAAGAAGCTAACAAAAAATGTCAAGAAGCAGGAATAAAAACTGTTATGATAACTGGTGACCATAAGCTTACTGCTGTGGCTGTAGCAAAAGAAATTGGTATGCTTGATGATAACAACACAAAAGTTTTAACTGGAGAAGAGCTTGATAAGCTGAGTGATGAAGAATTTGAGAAAATTGTTGAAGAAGTGAGAATTTACGCAAGAGTTTTTCCTGAGCATAAACTAAGAATTGTTAAGGCGTTAAAGAAAAAGGGCCATATAGTTGCGATGACTGGTGATGGTGTGAATGATGCTCCTGCCTTAAAGCAAGCAGATATGGGAATAGCTATGGGAATAACTGGAACTGATGTTACAAAAGAAGCTTCTGACATGGTTTTGGCTGACGATAACTTTGCAACTATTGTTAAGGCTGTTGAGGGAGGAAGGGGAATTTACGATAACATAAGAAAGTTTGTTTTCTTCTTGCTAAGATGCAATTTTGATGAATTAGGAATAATAGGAATTTTTGCTTTGCTTGGTTTGCCCTTACCCTTAAACGCTGCTATGATTTTATGGATTAACTTGGTTACTGACGGAGGGCCTGCAATAGCCTTGAGCATGGACCCACCAGAAGAAGATTTGATGAAAAGAAAGCCTCGTAATCCGAAAGAAGGAGTTCTGCACGGAAGGTTTGCTCAAATTTTAGCATCTTTCATAACCCAATTCTTTGGCACAGCTTTCGTTTTCTGCCTTTCTTACTATGTTTGGGAAGAGCCTTTGGAGGAAGCTATGACGATGGCATTTGTTCAGGCAAGCTTCCAAGAATTATTCACAGTTTTCAATTGCAGGTCAGAAAAAAGATCTGTGTTCAGGTATTCACCTTTCACAAACAAGTATTTAGTAATAGCTGTAGTAGTTTCCTCTGTTCTTACTTTAATGCTTTGCTATGTTCCTGTTTTTCAAGTAATGTTTGGTACTACTGCTCTTTCAATTAAAGACTTGATTTTAGTTTTTGCTGTAAGCTCTTTAGGCTTGCTCATTTTGCCAGAAGTTTTTTATGGGAGAAAGGTTTGGAAATGGGTGTAAAAAAGAATTTAATTGTTCATAAACATATGTGATAATATGTATAAGTTAGTAACAGTTGAAGGTAGAATAAGAGTACCGCCAGAAAAATTGGGTAAGGATGTTAAAAAGGCTATAGAAGAAAGTATTGCAGAGCAGTTTGAATGTACTATTGACCCAAAATTGGGGGTAATACTTGCTGCTATTTCTGTTGAAGAGGTTGGAGAAGGAAAAATTTTGCCAGGAGATCCTGGAGTTCGCTATCAAGTAAAATTCAAGCTTTTAACTTTTAAACCTGAAATAAACGAGCTTGTTTATGGTGAAGTTATAGATAATACAGAATTCGGCTCTTTTATAAGAATAGGTCCTTTAGATGGTTTAGTTCACATTTCCCAAATAATGGATGACTTTGTTAGTTATGATACAAAAAATTCAGTTTTTTTGGGAAAGCAAACAAGAAAAACTTTGAAAGAGGGAGATAAGGTTATAGCAAGAATTATTGCAAGCAGTATAGGAAAGGAAGAAAATAAGCTTGGATTAACTATGAGGCAAGCTGGCTTAGGAGCTTTGCATTGGCTTGAAGAAGAGAAGAAAAAGAGGAAAAAGTGATTTTATGAAAAGGTTGCAGGTTTGTAGGAATTGTAAGAGGTTTACAACAGAAAAAATTTGTCCAAAATGTAAATCCACTAACCTTTCAACCAGCTGGAAGGGCTTTATAGTAATTTTAAATAAAGATAGTGAAATAGCAAAAGTTTTAAAAATAGAAGAAGAAGGAAGTTATGCGTTATACGTTGGTTAATATGGAAATAGAAATTCTAGAAGAAAAGGAAAATCCGTTTTTAAAAAGAAAAGAGCTTAAACTAGTTATAAAACATGAAAATTCGCCCACACCCTCAAAACAAGAACTGAAAAAAGAGCTTGCCTCAAAATTTTCTGTTAGCGAAGAGCAAATTCAAATAGATTATATTTTTTCAAAAAAGGGTTTATGCGAATCTCTTTCAAAAGTTAAAATAGAGAAAGGGGGAAAAAGTGAAGCACAAACCAGTAAGAGTTAGCGAACTTTATAAAAAAGGGAAAAGAATTTGCGATAGATGCGGGGAAGGGACTTTCATGGCAGAGCACGATAATAGATGGTATTGTGGTAAATGCAAACTTACAATTTGGAAGAAAAAAGACTAAACTTTAAAAACTTCCATTATTCTTGCAATCTCTGCTCCTGTTGTTTTTCCTCCTACTACAATTCCATAACTATTTGATATTATTCCGCTTGAAATAAATGGTGAACCAAAATTAACAGTTCCTATTCCAACCTCAACCTTTAAAAAATTTTGAACTGTTTCTATTTCTTTTTCACTAGCATCTCTATGCAGCAAGCATCCGTTATTTGTGGCTAAACCACAAGAGCCTGGTATGTTTAAACCAGCTATTTTAGCATATTCAGCTTCAACACCAAAACATTCTTCTATAATTTTTTTCTCCCTTTTATCGAACAATTTACTTATTACAGCTCCCTTGTCATTACAAATTATAAGATTCCCTATTGCAGTGTGCTTTGTTCTTAGAATTTCCAAGTTAACTCCCATCTCCCTTTTTATATTTTTCAAAATTTCCATTTCCCTTTCACTAATTATCTTTGGAGCTAGAATTCCGTTTGAATTAAACGCTAAGAATAAACCAACAAGCTCTGTTTCAGCTATGCTTAACCTAAAAATTCTTACTTTGAGCAAATCCTCAATCTTCTTCTTAACATCTTCAGGAATCATGCTACTTATTAAACCAAAATTATCGCAAGCTTTCCCAAAAAGCCCAATGTTACAATCTCCAAAGAAGTTTAAGCTTAGTATTTTCATGATACCAGCTTTAATTCAAAAGTTTCCTCATCTCTTTTCTCCAACTTAACTCTCAGCTTTGTCTTAAATTTCTTCTCACTTTCAAAAATTTTTTCACTCAATTTTCCATTAATTTTAACCTTTTTCTTTAACCTTTTTTCCAAAATTTCTCTTAAAAATTTTAAAGCCAATTTTTTTCTCTTCCATCTGGGTTTATTCATTAATTCCTTCCTTAAATTTATAGTTATTATCCTTTCTTCAGCCATATTTCCTTTTTTTAATTTTAAATATTTATAGGTAGCAAAAACCAAATTCTTAATATGAAAGGAATAAGCCCGATGCTTGCAGTTATATTGCTAATAGCATTTACAGTAGCTGTTGGAGGCTTGCTTAGTGTTTGGATAATAAGTATGACAAGAACTCAAACAGGTGTGGCAGGAGCTGGTACAGAAAAGTTGATAGCATGCTCAAAATCAGTTTTAGATATAGGAGCTCTTTATGGCAAAACCTTTACTCAACCAAAAGGTACTACAGCAGGAGACTTCAATATCACAGTAATTTACTATGCTGGTTCTGAAGATCTATACAACTTTACAATTTATCTTACAGATAGTGCAGGAAATATAGGAAAAGCTACCACAACAGACTTCAACTCTTCTTATCCTATGCGCCCAGGACAAATTCACGTATTTGTACTAACTTTAGACAGAAACCTTACTTCATCCCCAGTTACAAAAGCAAGAGTTACTGCATTATGCCAAGAAACAGAAATAGTTTCAGTAGAAGAAACAGTTTAGACTTTTAGTTTGCTTCGCCTCCATCTTTTTATTTTATTTACTAGAATTCTTCTTGTTCTTGCTCTTTTAAGTCCGAACTTCTTTATATCAACCCACCTTGGCGCATTTCTAATTTTTCCTATTTTTCCAAGTTTTATTTTCTTACTCAAGCTTTTTTTACCCATCTATTTCACCAGTTTCCTTATTTCCTTACTTTTTTCAACAGCTAAATCAATAATTTTATCTATTTCCTCAAAAAGAATTTCTTTACTTCCTTGCTTCTGGATTGCACATATTTTATCATCATCCCTTACAGCAACACTAATCTTTGCTTCAGTTACCTTCTCTTCCTCAAAATTTGGGTCAACTAAAAGATTTTCTCTAATCTTTGCAATACTTACGTTTATTGGCTTAAATATTACTGGAAGCTTTCCTTGATACTCCCCTCTTATTATTTTTCCATCCTCAAGCTTTGGTATTCTTGTATTTCTTAAGGCAACTAAGCTTGCTAAGGCTGAAGCATCTAAAAGATTTCCTTGGTGATTTAAAACAGAAATATCGACGAAAATGCACCAAACCTTTTCTCCTGGCTGAATACAAAGTTTTTCTAATTCTATACATTTAGATTCTCTAATCCCTCTATCAACAACTCTTGCAAGCTCTATTTCATCTTCGCCTGGAGGACCTGGTTCAAATTCAGGAGATGCTAAGGGAGTGAATTCTGCATTAACTATCAAAATACCTTCATCAGGAGAATCAGGAAAAGGTTGCGCTATCTCAGCTTTAACTCCTGCTATAACATGCGTTTCTCCTATTTTAACAGATGCAGATCCTTCTGCCTTTTCTACAACATTTTCTCTAATTTCTATTTTTCTAAATTCATCAAGCCTTCTTCCGTCAATTCTTTTTCCTTTTTCTAAAAGCTCTAATACGTATGAATCCATTTATTCACTCACCCTATACTTTTCTCTTAAAGCATTTTTTTGCATTTCATATATTTTTTCACACGTGCTTTTTGCTATTTCAATCAACTTTTTTAATTCCTCTTTTGTTACTAAGCCATCCATTTGTAAAAGAGTTATTTTTCCTTTCCCAGGCATCATAGCAAATGCCATGTCAACTTCAGAGTAATTATCTTCTCTTCCGTTCAAATCCAAAATTAAAGTATCGTTTATTTTACCAACAGAGCATGCACAAACTAAATCACGCATAGGAATTCCAGCTAATGCTAATGCTAAGCTAGAAGCATTTATTCCTGTAACTCTTGTAGAGCCATCAGCCTCTATAACTTCTAAATAAACATCCACTACAGTCTTTGGAAAATCTTCTAAGAATATTGCAGGCTCTAGAGCAAGTCTTATAACTTTTGAAAGTTCTATACTCCTTCTATCAGGAGCAGGAGATTTTCTTTCATCAACGCTAAATGGTGCCATGCTGTATCTGCACCTTAAAATTCCTGTTTCATGTTCTTGCAAATATTTTGGAAAAAGAGCTCTTGGACCATAAACAGAAGCTAATACTCTTGTCTTTCCAAAAGCAACTTCAGCAGACCCATCGCTTCTGGATATAACATCCAGCTTAATTTCTACATTTCTCATCTCTTCAGGCTTTCTCCCATCAATTCTTTTTCCATCAGTTATTAATTTTACTTCTCCCCTTTTCATTTTTCCTCACTCAACATTTTTTCAACTTTTTCAGTTAATCCGATTATATGAGATTCTTTTTCTATTAAAAGTATAGCCTCAATTGCCTTTGATTTATCTTTTCCCTTAACCCAAATAACTCCATTCTGTCCAACTAAAAGCTCGCAATTCGTTTTGTTCTTAATTAAATTTATCATACTACCTCCCTTTCCTATTACTCTTGGAACTTTGCTTGGGGTTATCTTAACCAACACTCCACCAACAAGTTTTTTTGCATGCAGGTCGTGCATAGTAACCTGAATAATTTTATTTTTAGCAACTTTTAGAATCCTGCAAAATATTACTTCATTAACATCATAATACTTACTTATATCAACTCTTGACGTATCTACAAATTCCTCAACAGCCTCTCCCAAGGGGAGAAAAGCTACGTAAGGAGAGTTTATATCAACAAACCACCCAGCCACTTCTACTCCTATTATAGTTCCTATAACCCTGTCTCCAACTTTCGGCATGTACTTTCCAGATAAGGCTATTACAGATATTTCGCTTTCTGTAATTTTTGGAATTCCTATGACTTTTGAAAAAACCTTTCCGTTTTCTTCATAAACATTATCCCCAATTCTTTTCCCTTCTCTCTCGCATAAAAATTCTCCTGGCAAAACAATAGGCCTTTCTTTTTCATTCATATTTCTTCCCTTCTTAAAATTTTCGATTCAAAACTTCCGTGAGTTAAGGATGAAATTTTTTGGAAAAATTCATCTTGCAAGCCTCCAAGTATTTCTACCTCAACCTGCAAGCTTCCATCGTTCAACCATTTTTCTCCGATTATTTTTCCCAATTTTAAAACAGAATAGGCTTTCCCAGAAAATTGAGCAGGAATTTTGAGTTGAATTAAAACTTTTTGGAATTTTATGGGCAAAATACTTTTTATAGCATCCACTACCTTATCAACCTGAAGCTCAGCCTCTATAAAAGGATCAACGTTAACACCAACCTGCTCCATAACGTTCAAAATCCTTTGAGGAGGGTGAGGTGTGTTAGTTTGTGGATTTATCCCTTTTTTAGAAATTATACTTGCAATTTGCATCTTTTTTTCATCTATTAGCTCTCTTCTTTGTTCAGTTGTAAGCCTAAATTCACCTTCTTTTATTATCCTTTCTGCAATTTTTAAAAAATCTGTTGTACCGAAAAACTTTTTTAAATCTTCTTCCCTAGCTCTTTCAGCACTCCTAGCATCCTTAAAAATTTCATGAACAGCAAGTATTTCTCTTACATCCATATTCTTTCCTTTTTTAAATTCAAAGGCAAGTTTTGGGTCTACCAAAATCTCGAATTTTTCTCCAGAAATAATTAATCTACTAACTACTGCTTTTTCTATACTTACCAAGTTAATCACCGAAAAACTACTTAAACTCTTTTTCGCTCAATTTCCTAAACTTTTTGTCTTCTTCCCTTATTACTGCTATATCAATATTACTTTTTTTCTCCTTTTCAGTCTTCTCTATTATCTCTACAACAAGCTTTATAGCCTCTTTTTCTGTTAGGTCTTCCTTCCATTTCTGTGCTAATATTTTGTTTGCTATGCTACTTCCTCTTCCTATTGCATATGCTTTCCATTCGTAGAGCATACCAGAAGGATCAGACTCTATTAAATGTTTTCCTGTTTTATCTATACCTCCTATTAATATAGTTACACCATAAGGCCTAAGTCCAGCATATAAAGTTGAGAGTTGCATTCTATCTCCAATAACTCTTGCCAAATTCCAAACATCTATAGGCTCTTCATAAGTAATTCTATGAACTTGAGCTCTTATTCTACTTTGATTTATCAAAATCCTTGCATCTGCTAAAAGGCCTGAAGCAACTGCTCCTAAATGTTCATCTATCTGAAATATTTTTTCTATAGTTTCTGTTACCATAAGTTTTGCAGATGGCTTGATAGTAGCAAGCAAAACACCGTTTTTAAAAACTATTCCAAGGGCTGTAGCCCCCCTTTTTACAGCTTCCTTAGCATACTCAACTTGAAATAGGCGACCATCTGGACTAAAAACAGCAATCGTTCTATCATAACCCATATATTCGGGTAATATTTGAGGCATTTTTCTACCTCCAAATAAACTAACTTAATTTACATTTTTAATTACTTAAACTTAATTTTTACCTTTAAATAAATTAACCCTTAACCCTTTTATAGTTCCAGAAATTTTTAAAATTTTAAATACAACTCTTGATTCTCCTAACCTTGAAATTAATCCCAAACATGCTAAAACTTGGGTTAATGATTTATGGTTACATTTCACAATTCCCATCTGATTTTTTGAATCATATAAGTTTTTAATTAACCAAAGAGAAGTTTTACTCAAGCCATATTCTCCTAAAAATTCTTCCATAACATCCCACAAGTTTTTTTCTAAATCAATATAGCTTATAGGATTTTCTGAGATTATTTGAAAAGCTATGTATCTTTCCCTTTCTCTTAAAGTTGGGATTAAAGTTTTAAGTCTTTTTTTCACTTTCATTCAATCACTTTAAAATTTTCACACCAGGTAAAATCCAATCAGAGCTTTTTCTTTCTGCTATCTGTTTAAAAATATTCTCAGGCACTTTTGAGATAGCAAGCTTTGCTTCCCTTAATTCTAATCCCAATTGCACTGCCATTGAAATTAAGCACTCTGGTGATCTTAATTCCCATTGAGTAATTGCTCCTGAGCAAAGAATTATAGGAGCTTTATACTTTTTTGCCAGTTTTAAATTGTGCGCTATATTTTTCAGAATTAAGCTTCTACTTCTTCCTGTAGAAACCAAAATTTCCCTAAAATTCATTTCAATTGCCACATTATTTTTTGCTGCAAGTTTAACACTTGTATAATCTAAGCCAGGATCTTGTCTGCCAAATTCAGGATGGGTTAATATATCAACCTCAGGAGTTTCGCAAGCAATTCTATTCAACTTTAAATTTCCTCCCCTCACAAGCAAAACATCAAATTCCCTTCTTCTTCTTACTAAACTTTTAAGTTCTCTCAAATTTCTTGCTTCAAAACCAAGCAAAATTTCTACTCCAAATTCTTTTTTTACTCTTTCGATTTCTACCTTCAAAAAATTCTCTTCTTTCTTTCTTAGAGGATATGCTGTAAAACAAATTCCTGAATACCCAAGCTTTTTTGCCATAGAAACCAATTCTTCCAAACTTGATTCACCCTCGCTGAAAGCACTATGGACATGAAAATCGAAAAATTTCATAATTAGAATTTGGTTGAATACTTAAAAGTAACTTATAATTTTAAAACTTATTATATTAATCCTCTTGCCTTTTTTCCTGCAGAAGTTAGGCCCCTAAAAACTCTTTTCCTATGCTGCTTTTCACATATCCAATTTATTTTTGGGTCAGCTTTTATGTTTGGATGGTTAGGATCAACTAAAATAACTTCAAAGTATTTATACTTTCCGTCTTCACCAACAGGATAAGAATTTAAAACTTCCAAATTTTTAAATTTTCTCTGAGCCTTTTCTTCAGCAATCCACCTCAAACTTTTCTTCGGAGTGAATTTTACTAAACCAGCTTTACTTGGCTTTCTTCCTCCTCTCCCATACAGCCTTCTCTTTCTTCCTCCTCTCCTTACTTTTACCCTTGCTACAACAAAGCCTTGTTTTGCTCTATATCCCAAAGCCCTTGCCCTATCTAAGCGAGTAGGTTTCTCTATCCTTTTTACCACAGGTTCTTTTCTCCACTCAATTAATCTTTTTTTAATTATTTCTTCAAGCTTAGACTTTTTCCAAGCATCTGAAATGTATTTATAAAGAGATTTTCCCATAAAATTCACTTTTTAATTAAATTTAAATACTCTTCTTTATTAAAATCTTTAAAGGTGATGCCTTGCATCCGATAGCAAAAATAGTAGGAGGAATAATATTAATAGTTGCGAGTGTTTGGTGGATAATCAAAATGTCGTGGAAAGATTTTCTAGTAGTACTTAACGGAGCAATTCCACCCTTCATTTTCCTGATAGGAGTTTTTATAGTATGGCTAGAAATAGACGAGCTTAAAATAGAAAGAGAACTTAAGAAAGAGGAGGAAAAAGAAAAAAAGGCAAAAAAATCAAGAAAAAAGAAGAAATAACTTTTTTTCCTTTCTTTAAAATTTTAGGAAAAAATTATTTTTAGTGTTTTTATGGGAGTAAACTTAAAGGATTTGGTTCCAAAAGAAGAAGTTGAACTAAGCTCTTTATCTGGGAAAAAAATAGCCATAGATGCTTTTAACGCATGCTTTCAATTTTTGAGTATAATAAGGGATAAAATGACAGGCGAGCTTTTAAGAGATTCAAAAGGGAGAATAACTTCCCATCTTTCAGGCTTGTTTTACAGAACAGTAAATCTTGTAGAAGCAGGAATAAAGCCAGCTTATGTTTTTGATGGTGAGCCACCTAAGTTTAAACAACGCACTTTGGAAGAAAGAGAAAGAATGAAAGAAATAGCAAGGAAAAAATGGGAAGAAGCTTTGGAAAAAGGAGAAAAAGCAATTACTTATGCCCAAGCAACTTCTGTTTTAACAGAAGAAATGATTGAAGATTCGAAAAAACTTTTAGAATACATGGGAATTCCCTGGGTTCAAGCTCTGAGTGAAGGTGAAATTCAATGCGCCCATATGTGCAAAAAAGGTGATGTTTGGGCATCTGCCTCTCAAGACTATGATTCTATTTTGGTTGGTTCTCCACGTTTAGTAAGGAATCTTTCAATAAGTGGAAAAAGAAAATTGCCAAGGAAAGAAGTTTACGTCGAAATTAAGCCTGAAATAGTAGAACTGGAAAAAGTTTTAAAGATTCTTGGTATAACAAGAGAACAATTAATAATAGTAGGCTTATTAATAGGCACAGACTATAACCCAGGAATTAAAGGCATAGGCCCTAAGACAGCTTTAAAAATGGTAAAAGAGTTCAAAACCTTGGATAAAGTTTTGGAAAATGTTGGATGGGAAGGTGATGTAGAAGCAAAAGAAATATACAATTTCTTTCTTAATCCTAAAGCTACTGATAAATATAAATTGGAGTGGAAAGAGCCAAACAGAGAAAAAATTATAGAGTTCATGGTTGAAGAGCATGATTTTTCTAGAGAAAGAGTGGAAAAGGCTGTTGACAAGTTAGAACAAGCTTTTTCTGCTGGAAGGCAAACAAGCTTGAAAGGCTGGCTCAAGTAAAATTAGTAATTTATAAAGAAGGGATATGGTTAAATTCTAGTGAACTTAATTTCTTTGGTTATAAGATTAAAACTAAGTGGAGCAGACCTGAAAAATGATAGAATGGAAGGATATAGAAAGTTTAAGCATCTATACTATAATGAAGTGAGCTTGATATTTTGTACCTAAATGTTGTAACTAAGGATCAAACTTATCTCATTGTTTTAGATTCTAAAAAAGCTATAGCACTAAGGGATGCTGTAAAAAAAGCTGGACAAGAAGACAAGTCGAAATAAATTTAAATTGATATTTTTAAATTTTTAGCCAACTAAACCTTAAAGTTTTTAACAGTTCAATTAATATTAATTTGTTTTCTTATATTGAAATTATGAACATAGAAAAGATTGTAGCAATAGCAAAAAGAAGAGGGTTTATTTTTCCTAGCTCAGAAATTTATGGTGGCTTGAGCGGTTTTTTTGATTATGGACCTTTAGGATTTTTGATGAAGAAAAAAATAGAAAATTTT
>CALIKW010000071.1 GCA_938017915.1 uncultured archaeon
CAAACTCAAACTCTTATTACGGCATTTATTTTTATTTAAGCTCAAACAATAAAATAATCAACTCAACCTTTAACTCAAATTCTCAATACGGCATTTATTTTTATTCAAGCTCCAACAACCAAATAATCAACTCAACCTCAACCTCAAACTCTTACGGCATCTATTTTTATTTAAGCTCCAATTACAATACAATCCATTCAAATAAAATCGAAAACAATTCTCAATACGGTATTTACTTATTTTCTTCAGCAAACAATACGATCTACAACAATTTGTTTAACAACTCTAATAACTCCCACTTTGGTGGGACAATTTACCAAAATTACTGGAATACTACCAAACAAAAAGGCCAAAGAATTTACTCTCCCGGAACAGAAATAGGTGGAAATTACTGGACAAATCTTACAGGAAATGAGTATTCTGACACTTGTGAGGATAGGGATACAGATGGATTTTGTGATTTTAATTACACGTTAACAATAAACAATATAGATTATCTTCCGTTAAGCAATAAATATATTCCCCCTCCTTATTTAGAAGTGAACCTTTCTTCTCCACCAGCTTATTTTGAAATTATTCAAGGAAGAACTTTTCTCGCAGATTTAAATTTCACTTGTAGAGGTTATAATGCCAAGTGTAACAGTATTTCTATAACCTTACTATATAACAAGAGTTTTCTCTTCCCCCATTATCCAATAAGCGAAACAGAAGGGGCAAAACCCTTTTACATAGTCAAAACTAAGTTATTTCATTCTGATCATTATTGTAATGCTAGTTGCGTTTATCAGGATACCGAACTTGATGATGATGATTCAGCCTTCTTAATGTTTTGGAGGGGGTACGCGCTCTTTAATTATTCTTTTGTACCTTCTAATTCAACACTATATCTTTTGGTTGAGTCATCTCCTTTTTTATCACCTTCTCAAACATATGTAGCAATTTATAATTTCTCATCTAATAGCTGGTACATTTGGTTGAACAACCTTCAAGGAAAAGGAAACTATTCAATTCTACTCAATTTATCCTCAGGATTAATCAAAGATAATAAAGTTATGGTACTTTTTAATGCTACTGGTAGCGTTATAAGCATATATAATGTTTACTTACAATCAAGAAACAACACTTTAGTTGGAAATCTCATCGAGAATCAAAGCCAAAGAATTTTATGGGAAGTTAACACTACAGGAGACTACTTTTCAGCTTGGCTTGTTAACGCCTTCCTTTATTCTCCTACAACTCAGAATACCACTTCGAGCTCTTTAATTAAGATTATTCCAGGAATTATGAGTGTTGAGTTAATTTCTCCTTTAGATGAAAGTAGCTTAAAGCGGTATTCTGCTTTTTTGGTGAGAGGAAGCGTTAATTGTGACGGAAATTGCGGTGAAATTTATGGGATTTTAAAATATAATAGAACTTCTCAATTTCCAGACACAGAGATTAGTAGTGAAGAAGGGAGCAAACCATTTTATATAATTTCAAATTCTTCTGTTTGCTCAGAGAGTTGTACTATGGATTGGATATTAAACGTTACTGGTGAGAAATATACAGGCTGGAAAATAGGAATAACAATTTTTTCCAATTTGCTAGGAGAAAAAGCATCCAATAATGTTTCTATTAGAATTATTCCAAAAGATTGTTCGCAAAAACCTTCTTTAATAAATGGGAAGCTTAGAGTAACAGTAGAATGCGAAGGTAGGTATTATTCTTTTGCCAAAAGCAAGGAAGAATTTAATTTCCAGTATCCTTTAAAAGTTGAGTTCAATTTATATAATGTTTCTCCCACTCTTAAAAATTTTATGGTAGGTTTTGGGAATGGAAGCTTAGATAGCTATGGACGACCCTCAAATTCATTCGTTTTTGAATTTAACGACACGCACGTAAAATTTTTGAAGTACGAATCTTCTTTCGTACAAGAATTGGGAAGTAGAAGTATTTCTTTACCTTTTAGCAATTATTTAAGTATGGAAATGAATCTTTCTACCATAACTTTTGTTTTTGGAGATGAGAAATTCGAATTTCCTCTTTCTTCTGAATTAGCTTCTTGGTATTTTTTTGCAAACGCTTATAATAGCAAAGATACTATAGTAGAAATGGACAATTTAAGAATAAGGAAAAACATAATTCCTGAACCAACTGTTTACTATGGTGAAGAAGAATTTCTTGAAGTTAAAAGAGTAGGTTTGGCTTCTGAGTCAGGAAAACAGAATTTAGTTTCATCAGAAAAAATTTTAAGACTTAATCAAATTTGCTCGCAAGGAGGGTATAATTCTCTAAAAGAAAATTTTGGACTAGATGCAGAATTTTACTTAACGATTAAAAGGTTAAATGATGGAGCTGTTTTGTTAACTTGCGGTTTTCCTCTTAGAGGAGAGCCGTTTGCTTTCATCGAAAGAATTGTTGCTTTAGATAATGGAAGTTATGCTAAGCTTGAAATGAGGGTTTGGAAATGAAAGGTTTTGTTTCTTTTATTGAGCTTGTTAGTGCAATAATAATTTTAATAATTGCGTTTACAATTCTTTTTCCTCCACTCCAATATTCTTCAAAGTGGGGAGAAGCTTTAAGTTTAATTAAAGGAAGGGATATAATATTTTCCCTAGCTTCTGCGAATAAGATGTATGAATACTCTTTTAACTCTTCACTACTCGAGAATTTTCTACTTCAAGCTTTAAATGAAACTAATTTTCTTTATCATTATTCAATAGAAAATACCATTAAGCCTGAAGTTTTTATAGCTTGCAATTGTACTTTTGATGAAATAAATAAATTGCAAAAACTTCTTTCAGGTTTTGAAATAAATGGAAGGGAAATAAACTTTTTGCTACTTTATTCAAATTTAGATGAAATTAATGACCCAAACAAAAGGAGTGACTTACTTTTAATTTTAGGAAATAAAAGTTTATTTCCATTTAAAAATGAAATAAAAAGATATCTTGAAAGAGGGAATGGAATTATTTTAATTGCAGATCCTTCCTTAGAGCAAGTTTCTCCTGGTGGAGACGAAGTTTACAGAGAAATTTTTGGGTTAGGTAATGCTTCTTCACAAAAAGTTTTGGATTCTGACTTTAACAATTTCAGAAAAAATCCTGACTCGGTTAAAGAACTCATTTACCATCCTTGGAAATATTTTTATAGAGTAGCAGTTCCTCTTTTTGTTTCCCCTTATTTTGGTTCTATACCAGTAGAAAATTTAGTTCAGCCAACTTGCTCGAATAAAGCAAACGGTACTTTCCAACTTTGGGTTTGTAATATAAGTAGTGAAATTAAGCCATGTACTTTAAAATTTTGGGTTTGTGATTCTTGGCTTTATATAGATACAGACTGGAATGGTACTGCTGATAAAGTTGTTAAAGAAGGAGAATATTTTCAGATAATGAACATTTATAATTCAAGCGATTTCAAAAATTTTTATTTAAGCTATTTGAGAAATGATAAAGTTGGAATATCTTTTAGACCAAATTATGAGTTTTACGATTTCATAAAGTGGAATGTGAGTTATATACAACAACCAAAAGGAAAACCTCCAGATTGGGCAAAAGCCTGGGGCTTAAGGGCTCAGCTTAAAAATTACACAGTTTTATATCCTGTAGAAGGAGATTTGGGAATTTATAGAATTTTGATTCAGGCATCGAATACAACCGAAGAAGGTAAAGCAGTACCTGGAGTAATTTTAAATTCTTCTGTTGGAAGAACTGCTTGGATATCTAATTTTTCAGAAGAGGGAATAGGGGATGATGAAAGACTTTTATTAGCATCGTTAATATTTTGGGCTTCTAACAAAAAAGCAAAAGAACTTTTTCCAAAAATGAAAATTGGTTATACGAATTCTTATTTAAATATCGAAAATAAGGATATTTACGAAATTTATGAGTTTGAATTGACTTTAGGCTATCCTTATTGATAAAAAGAAAAAAATTGAAGAAATTAAAATTATTAAAATTACTTCTTTTATTCCGATTTCTTTTAAAGCAGGAGAGCTTCCATAAATTGTAATATTTTTTTCATCTACAGCAGGACAAGGGCATCTTAAACAAGTTATCCTTACAGTTATGTTTATAGGATTGGATTTTGGAATTTCGCTTAAAAGCTTAATTCCTACTTGCCCCTTTTTAATAGAGTTTGGCTTTACATTCGTTATAATTCTTGAGTAAATTTCTGCGTGAGCTTGGCTCGGATAGAAAACATCTATTCTATAATCATCCTCACTCACCCCTTCATTCACAACATAAACATTAATGGGTAAAGTTTGACCTAATGTTAATGCTGAATAATTAATTCCTAAATAGCCATGATGCTTATAAGGTGTAACGGGTTCACCTTCAAGATAAACAATTATATCCTCTATAGTATTAGTTAAAAAGTTTATTTGAGCAGTGGTGTTCCAATGCATACTATCATTCACATAAATCTTAAAGTTGTTGTTATAATTTGAATAATTAAAGAATATATAAGCTTCATCAATTCTTGCAGGATCTACAACATATCCTTCTTCATTAGTACAGCCTGTCCAAACAAGCTCAGGAGAAGAAGTAATAGAAACGTTTATTCCTTGAGCAGTTTTTCCGCTAAAGTATAAAACTTTGATTGGATAATATCTTGTTACATTTCCTTTTGCTCCCCAACTTCTTACACTTCCAAGATTTTCTAATCTACCTCTTATAATAGAATTTGTCGAGTTCGTGCTCACGCTCCAGTTAACTACTTGCGAATAAGTAAAATTAACTTTAGGTAATTGTGGAATATCCTTCCAATCTGCACCTAAAAAAACTCTTGAAAAGAAAGAATCAATAGCCCAATTTGATGAATTTACGTAGAAATATGAGGATGCAGAAAAAACTGAACTATTAATTATGTTTATAGAATTACCCTCAAAGTAACTATCAGCATTTGAAGAAAAATTTGTTAGATTATTTTTGCTCGAACTACTTGCATAAAATCTTAAGTAGGTGATATTAACGTTAGTTATGTTGATGGTAAAGCTTGAGCTTGCTTTTATGAATTTTGTAACGAAATTTCCTGGAGCTAAGTTTGAAATAGTTAAGCTGTGAGGTTGTGTTGAGCCGATTTGAAAGTGCTTCACATAGGAATCAGAAATGTTAGTTATAGAATAATCGTAAAATCTTGCCCTATCTCCAGTAAAATTACATCCCTTTACTTCATTTATAGAATATCCAGCAAAATTTGTTTCATTTCTAAATGCTGAATTTTCAATTCTGTTTCTCGAATTTCCGTAAAAATTCGAATATAATGAAAAGGTAGAGTTGATTATTCTGTTTTGAGAATTACCGTAGAAGTTTGCTCTATCACTACTACTTCCAGTAAAATTACATCCCTTTACTTCATTTACAGAATATCCGTAAAAATGCGCTCCTTGTGTGAATGTCAAATTTTGGAGCTCATTTCTTGAATTTCCATAAAAAGAAGAAAATTCTAAAGTAGAGTTTGAAATTGTATTATTACTGCTTCCACTTGCATAAAACCTTACTGAACTTATATTAACATCTTGAAGTTTTATTGTAAAATTCGATCCATCTGCTTTGTAAAATCTATTTAAATTTGTAGAGGGATAAAGT
>CALIKW010000072.1 GCA_938017915.1 uncultured archaeon
ATATCTTAAAGAAGGACTTCCTGAAAAAAATTTAATCAAACTTGTTAAAAAAGGTGTGGAAATAATAAACGAAGTTAAAAAATATAAGAAAAGTGAAATAGGAATAATTTGGGCTAAAAAGCATGGATGGATAACAATAGAAAAAGGCAAAATTAGCTTAACAAAAACTGGAAGAGATGCTTTAGAAAAGGAAATTGAAGAGGAAAAAATGCTGAAAGAGCTTTCTAAAGGGAGAAAAAAAGTTGAGGAATTTAAAAAGGAAATTGTAGAAGAGCTTTTAAGAAGAAAGCTTGTAAGGAAGATAGAGGAAAAGAAAAAAATATTTTTCCTCACAGATTTAGGAAAAAGGCTAGCACCTTTAATTAAAATAGAGGAGGAAATAGACCAATTAACACCCGAAATAATTAAGTCAAAAGAATGGGAAAAAAAGAAGTTGAGAAAGTATGACATCTTTCTTCCAACACCAAAAATCTATCCTGGAAAAATTCATCCATATAGAAAGATAATAGATGAAATAAGGGAAAAACTTTTGAGCTTGGGTTTTGTTGAAGTTAGAGGGCCTTTAGTTGAATTAAACTTTTGGAATTGTGACGTTCTTTTTATGCCGAGCGATCATCCAGCAAGGAGTATTCATGATATTTTTAGCGTAAAATATCCTAAGCACGGAAAAGTTTTGGATAGACAATTATGGGAAAGGGTAAAAGAAACTCATGAAAGTGGGTGGATAACAAAAAGTAAAGGATGGGGAAAATGGGATTTTGAGCTTGCGAGAAAACTTATTTTAAGGAGTCATTGCACAGCTGTTTCTACAAGAGCTTTGTACAAAATTAAAAAGGAAGATTTGCCAATTAAAATTTTCACTATAGACAAAGTTTTTAGACCAGATGTTATAGATGCAAGGCATTTTATAGAATTCGAGCATTGTGATGGAATAGTTGTTGGTAAAGAAGTAAATTTTAAGAACTTACTCTTTTATTTAAAAGAAATTGCGTTAACAGTAGGAGCAGAAAAAATAAAGTTTAAACCAAGTTATTTCCCTTTTACTGAGCCAAGTGTAGAAGGGCTTGTTTATTATCCAAATTTTGGATGGATAGAGTTTTGTGGTGCAGGAATTTTTAGGCCAGAGGTTACTTTACCTTTGGGTATAGATGTTCCTGTTTTAGCTTGGGGAATTGGTGTTGGAAGGTTGGCTATGATAAAGCTTGGAATAGAAGATATAAGAGAGCTTTATTCAACAGATTTGGATTGGTTAAGGAAAAAGGTGGTTTAAGTGCCAACATTAAGCTACAACAAGAAAGATTTGATTTCATTAATAGGAAAAAAGATGAGCGATAAGGAATTGGAAGAGGTTATAAATTTAATTAAGCCAAGTGTTGAGGAAGTAAGAGATAATGAAATAATAGTAGAGCAATGTGCTGATAGACCAGACTTATTTGGAATAGAAGGTTTGGCAAGGGCTGTGAGAAGTTATTTGGGAATAGAAACTGGAATTAAAAAATATTTTTTAGAAAGCCCAAGGCTAAGCATAACAGCTGAAATAGTTGAAAAAAGACCTTTTATAGGAGCTGCTGTTGTTAGAAATTTTAATGCAAGTAGCGAAGCTATAGAAAGCTTGATGAACGTTCAAGAAGTTTTGCACGAAACAATAGGGAAAAAAAGGGAAAAAGTTGCTATAGGCATTCATGATCTTGATAAAATTCTTCCCCCGATTAAATATATTCAAGTAAGCGGAAGAGAAAAAATGATTCCTTTGGGAGAAAGTAAAGAAATGAGCTTGGATGAAATTTTGGAAAAAACCGAGAAAGGAAAGAAGTATAAGCATTTAATTACTAATTCAAAATTTCCTGTTTATGTTGATTCTAAAGGAATTTTCAGCTTCCCCCCTATTTTAAATTCTGAAAGAACAAGAGTAACAGAGAAAACAAGGAATCTTTTAATAGAACTTACCGGCACAGAAAAAAACTCAATAATTCAGGTTTTAACAATATTAGCAACTAATTTTGCTGAAAGAGGATGTAAAATTGAAAGTGTAAAAATTAAGTATCCAGGAAGGACCGAAATAATGCCTGTGCTTAAAGAAGAAATTTTAGAGCTTGATCCAAAGGATGTGAAGAAAATTCTTGGTATAGATTTAAGTCCAGAAGAAATAGCAAAACTTCTTGAAAGAATGGGATATGATTCAACTTTAATAAAAGAAAAGCTTAAAGTCATAATCCCTTGTTATAGGTTTGATATTCTTCATCCAGTTGATTTAATAGAAGATATAGCAATAGCTTATGGTTACAACAATTTCAAGCCAGAACCTCCAAACATATTTTCAAAGGGAAAATTACTAGAAATAGAAAAAATTTGCTCCAAAGCTAGGGAAATTATGGTAGGATTTGGTTTTGAGGAAATAATTAGACCAATTTTAACGAATAAAACTAAGCAGTTTGGAAAAATGAACTTAGAAGAAGAAAATGTTATTGAGATAGAAAATTTTGTTTCTGAGGAATATACGTGCATGAGAAAGTGGATTTTACCGAGTTTAATGGAGTTTTTATCATTCAACAAGCATGTAGAATATCCCCAAAAAATATTTGAAATTGGTGATGTTGTTGTTCCAGATGAAAAAGAAGAAACTATGAGTAAAAGCTTAAGGAAAATAGCATTCGCAACAAGCCATTCTAAGGCAGGGTTTTCTGAAATAAAATCTTTAACAGAAAGTTTTCTAACAAATCTTGGAATTGAATTTAAAATTGAAGAACTAAATCACAATTCACTCATAAAAGGAAGGTCTGCAAAAATCATTTCAAACAAAAAGGAAATTGGATTCTTCGGCGAAATTTCTCCTTCAGTTTTGGAAAAATGGGAAATCGAAATGCCTGTTGCTGCGTGTGAAATTGAATTAGAATCCTTACTTGAGCATCCAACCTACTAATGAATCTATTAAGTTGAAAGAAAACTTTCTTTTTTCTTTAAAAGGAATTCCTTTAAGAGCATGAGCTAACTTTTTTACTTCAAAGGAAGCAGGAGAATCAGGATAAACTTCTAACAAAAGCCTTCTCATTGAGATGCTTTTAGAAACATTTGGATCTTCTGGTATTTCTACAAGAACAGGATAACCAGTAATTTCCTCCACTCTTTCCTTGCTTAGTTCAAAACTTTTCTTTCCAACTCTATTTAAAACAATTCCAGCAATTTGCTTATGGGTAAAAGTTGCAAGTTTAGCAATTTTACTTGCATCCAAGACACTGGGCATATCAGGATTTGCTACTATCAAAATTTCTTGGGCAGATGAAATGGAGGAAATGGATTCTCTTCCAAAACCAGGAGCAGAATCTAAGAGTATATAATCATAACTA
>CALIKW010000073.1 GCA_938017915.1 uncultured archaeon
GGAATTAAGTTTATAAGTGAGACTTACATTCCTTATAAGATTCAAAATAAAGAATTTCTAGATTAATTTTCAAGTTAATCACAGCTTATAAAAATTGTTTAAAAATAAATCCTTTAGCTACTTAATATTTTTTAGAGAAAAATGAGTATTACAGAGCCTAGTTATAAAATTGTAATAGAACTCAAACCTAAAAAAGTAAAAAAAGAATTTTTCATATTTTATCTTCTTGATTCTCATCCTTCGATTTTTGACTCAAAGGAAGATTTTGATAAGTTTGTAGATCTTCTTAATTTATACAATCGAAAAAATTGGTGGGTAGAAGTTAGAAGGGTTTACCTTTAAAAGTTTATTTTTTCTTAACCTATTTATGAAAGTTGCTAGTTTAATTCCAGCTTATAACGAAGAAGAAACAATTTACGAAGTTGTTAAAAGAACTAAAAAATTGAATATTGTGCCAATAGTTATAGATGATAATTCTTCAGACAGAACTTTTGAATTAGCAAAAAAAGCTGGAGCTATTGTTTTAAAACACGAAAAAAATAAAGGAAAAGGTGAGGCACTAAGAACTGGCTTTGAGTTTTTAAAAAAAATGAAAGTAGAAAATGTTGTTTTACTCGATGCAGACATGCAATACTTGCCCGAAAGTTCTAAGGATTTGCTTAGTATTTTAGAGGAAAGAAATGCTGATATAGTCTTGGGAGCAAGGAATTTTAAGGAAATTCCTTGGAGACATAGGCTCGGAAATTTTGTTTGGCGAAATTCCTTCAACCTGCTTTTCAGAACAAACTTTTTAGATACGAACTGTGGGCTTATTGCATTAAAAAAAAGTGCTATAAATAAAATTAAAGATGGTTTACAAGGTGGTTACATAGTTGAAAATTCAATTTTAGTGCAAGCATTAAAAAATAACTTGAAAATTGAGCAAATTCCTGTTGAAGTTAGGTATAAAAAAGTGAGCGGATTTTTAAGGGGAATAAGAGTTGTTTTGGGTGTTTTGTTCTTTATTTTAAAGGAAGGACTTAAATACAGGCTAAAAAGTTAATCTAAAAACTTTTTAACTACTTAAAACATATTTTAAAAAAGCTCTCCTGCTGGGGCGGTAATGTTTACCGTAAGCTCAGCCCGGGAGAGCAACCGGCTGAAGACCGGTGTGTCGTGGGTTCAAATCCCACCCGCCCCATTTTCCTTTTCCAAACCAATAAAGTAATCTGGAAAAATTTTTTGAAAAGCTCTCATAACACTTCTCAAATCTTCTTCATCACCAGCAAATTTGAGAGAATAGTTAGCATAAACTAAAAATTCTGGCTTGCCATTTTTATACTCACTCAACTGCTTTTCATATTTACAAATAATTTCCAAACTTTCTGGATTTTTTATGCTACTTTCAATTTTTCTAACATCCTTGAATTCGATTAATTTTTCACAATCAAACTTTATTTCGAAAATACTTTCCTTTCCAGTTTTTGAAGAAATTAGAGATGCTAAAACTTTAAGTTTATTCATATTGTATAAAGCAGGAATAAGAAATATAAAGTTTTGTTTTTCAACCTTAAAATTTATAGGAAAAAATTAATTTTCCTTTAATCTTTAAGATTTCTTGAATTAAGTAAAGGTTTTTGCTTCTCTCCTCTTCAGAACTTGGCCTAATTGTTCCTTAACCTTATAAGCAACTCTTTCCAATCAGCCTCTCCACTATTCCTTTTAGCCTGATTAACGAAAAAGCTCTTCCTTAACTCCATACTCAAATTAAAGTTTTTAAATTTATGTTTTAAGAATAGTTTGCTTCTCTTTTCTTTCTTTTTTCTGCTCCAATTGTTGTTTTATTGAAATTGCTATTTTCGGGCCAACTATTCTACCCAAACTTTCCAAAGGAATTTCTTTCAATTTTTGTAAGGAAGTTAAGCCTGAAGAAAATAGTTTTCTTGCTCTTATCCTTCCTATCCCTCTTAATCTAACTAAAGGAATTAGTTCTTCCTTAACTCCGTACTCAAGTCTTACTCTGAGCCTTCTTATTTCTTTAAGCAATTCTTTATAGTTTAAAAGCAAGGCAAGCTCTTGCAAAGAGTAAACAAGCCAATCAGCTATCTGTTTTCTTGAATAAAATTCTCCAGGAGTTACTTTAAACTTCGTAAGGATATAATCTTCACTTGCCTCGTTAATCCAAGCTTCGAACATCAAGGCAGTTTTAACACTTTTCAAAAAATCGTCAAACTCCAAATCCCATTCTTTAGGAATTTTTTGTAAAATTTGACTTTCTCTTTCCGCTATTTTTTCGTTTAACTCAGAAAATTCTCCTGTTCTTATACTAAGCAAAGGCTTCATTTCAATAGTGTTACAAATTACTTGAAGAAAACTGAATGGTTGAACCTCTTTTTTCCTTGTTCTATTTAAACATTCAATAAAGTGAAAAGCAGTTAAAGGATCGAGATAAAGTTCTGAAACTCTTCTACCAATTCTTGTGGCATACAATTTATCTTTCTTCCTTTCAACAAACTTCCATTCTTCAAGCATTTCCAAAATTTCCAAAATTTTCTCTTTTATTAATGAAATGTTACCATACTGATAAGCAAAAAAAGTTTTTGAAAAGAATTCTAAAAGAGATTTTTCTGACTTACAAAATTCGTTTGCTATTAAAGCAAGAGTATGCATTCTTAAAGCAGGTTCTGCTGCAAGTTTTGAAGTTATTTCTTCAAGCTCACCCATTATAAAGTGGTCAACAAGTTCTTGAGCCTCTTCTTCTGTTTTAGCTATTAAAATTGCCTCACCAAAAGGCGACCATTCTGGCCTTCCTGCACGACCTTTCATCTGGCAATAATCCAAAACTGGAATGTAAACAGCACCAAACCCAGGATAATAACGCTTTGCATCCCTTATAACTACTCTATCAGCTGGAAAAGAAACTCCCATAGCTAAAGTTGGGGTGCAACAAATAACTTTAATTAATCTTTTTTTAAAATTTTCTTCGATAAGCCTTTTTTGAACACCTAACAAGCCAGCATGATGAAAAGCAACCCCACTTTTAATGCATTTGCTCAATTTTTTGCATTGTTTTGTTGGAGATTCTAAAACGTTTAAAACTTCATCTGAAAGTTTTTTAAGTTCTTCTTTTTCATTTTTTTTAAGGAAATTTTTTACTATTCCACAAATTTTTTCTGCCAAACTTTCTGATTTTGCTCTGGTTGAAACAAAGAAAAAAACCTGCCAATTTTGTTTTAACGTATTTTCAACAATTGCCTCTTCTAAAGTTAAATTTTTATTTAACTCGTATCCTTCCTTTTCTAAAAAATTTATTTTGTGATTAAAACAAACTCCTTCGTAAAGTTTTACTGGCCTAAAATCACTTTCTACTAGCTTGGCTTTAAGCCATCCTGCTATTTCTTCTGCGTTTTTAACAGAAGCACTTAAAGCCAGGAATTGAGCTTTTGGTATTATACTTTTTAATCTTGTGAGTAAAACTTCAAGAGTAGGTCCGCGAGAAGAATCTTGCAAAAGATGAATTTCGTCAGCAACTACTAAACCTATTTCCGTTACCCATTCTGCTCCATGCCTTATCAAACTATCCAGCTTTTCTGAAGTAACGACTATTATATC
>CALIKW010000074.1 GCA_938017915.1 uncultured archaeon
TTTAAAAATAAAAAAAGTTGAGGCAATAGAATATTTGAGGAAAAATGTAGATGAGCTTTTAGCTTTTTTTGGGTTAAGTGTTTCAGAAGAAGAAAAGCAAAACCTTTATTATTATATAGAGAGAGATTTTGCTGGCTTAGGAAAGATAGAGCCGTTTATGGTTGATGATGAAATAGAGGATATTAGTTGTGATGGTTTAAATACACCAATTTACGTCTTCCACAGAAATCCAAAGTTAGGGTCTTTGCAAACTAATGTTGTTTATGATGATCCAGAAGAACTGGATTCTTTTATAATAAGACTTGCTCAGCTATGTGGAAAATCAGTTTCTGTAGCAAATCCTTTAACAGGAGGGACTTTACCAGATGGTTCAAGATTACAAGCTATGCTAGCTACAGACATAGCAAGGAAAGGGAGTAATTTTACTATAAGAAAATTCACTCGCGAGCCTTTAACACCAGTGCATTTATTAGTTTATGGTACTGTGGATGTTAAAGTTTTGGCTTACCTATGGTTTGTTGTTGATATGGGAAGAAGCATACTAGTTTCTGGAGGAACTGCCTCTGGTAAAACAACCTTATTAAACGTTCTTTCCTTATTCTTAAGGCCAGAGAGGAGAATTGTTTCTATAGAAGAAACAGCAGAACTTAAGTTGCCACATCCGCACTGGGTTCCTTCTGTTGCAAGAACTCCTATAGTTGTAGAGGAAGGAAAGAAAATAGGAGAAGTAGATTTATTTGACTTGCTTAGGGAAAGCTTGAGACAGAGACCAGACCATCTTATAGTAGGAGAAGTGAGAGGAAAGGAAGCATACGTTTTGTTCCAGCAAATGGCAACTGGGCATCCAAGTCTTTCTACAGTCCATGCAGAAAACTGGGAAAAGCTTATGGATAGACTTACTTCCCCACCAATAGCTTTACCCATAGCCTTGCTCGGAAGCTTGGATATAGTTGTTTTTATGACGAGGGGGATGTATAAGGATAGACATGTTAGAAGAGTTACAGAAGTAATTGAAATTGTTGGTTTACATCCCAAGAAAAGAACACCTGTTACAAATACAGTTTTTAAGTGGAATTCAATCTCGGATAAATTCGATGTTGTAAATAAAAGCCATGTGTTAAAAAAGATTTCTGAAACTTCTGGCTTGACTGAAGAGAAAATAAAGGAAGAATTACAAAGAAGGATGTTAATCTTAAACTGGATGAAAGAAAGGAATATTGTAGATTATAGAGATGTTTATCATGTTATTACAACGTATTACAATTATCCTGAAAGGGTTGTATCTGCAATTTTAGAGGGAGGTTAATGGGTTTTGTTGAAAAAATTTCTATGAGACTTTTTTATGATTTAGCCTTATTCTTAGAACCAATTTTTCCTGAGCTTAGGGATGATTTAAGAATGGCGAGGATGAGAATTTCTGCTCGCGAATATATTGCAAGATCTATTTTCATAGCATTTCTAGTTTTCTTGGCAGAAGTTCCTATCCTCTCCTTTATTTTTGGTCTAAGCCTACAAACTTTTCTTTTCAGCTTTATTTTTTCCTTTACTATTTCAATTTTTTTAGCAGGATGTTTTTTCTTCCTTTCTCTCAATTACCCCAAGCTAATAGCAAAAGAAAGGGCTAAAAAAATAGAAAAAGATTTACCTTTTGCCACCCTTTTCCTCTCAACAATAGCTGGCTCAAAATTACCACTCTACAGAATTTTAAGCATTTTTTCAGAATTTGGAGAATATGGAGAAGTTAACAAGGAAATTTTAGATATAGTTAGGGGTGTGGAAGCTTTTGGTTTGGATATAAACACTTCGCTACAAAGAGCTATAGAAAGAGCCCCATCAAAACCATTCAAGGATTTGCTTTGGGGCATGCTTTCTATAAACAAAACAGGAGGGGAAATGGATGTTTTTTTAAGGGAAAAAGCAAGGAATTTCATAGAAGAATATAGGAGAAAATTGTACGAATATTCGAGGCAACTTATGTTTATAATAGAGATTTACTTAACTTCAATAGTTTTGGGTGCAATTTTCTTTACTATACTAACAGCCATAATGGGTGGAATGGCTGGTGGTGGAGGTTTAATAGTAATTCAGTTTTTGCTCATAGTTGTTTTCATTCCCCTAATTACCTTCGGCCTTATATTTATAATTAGGTCCATGAATCCAGGAGGAGAATGATGAAATTTGAAAAAGAAATTAAGGTTTTAATTATTTCCTTAGCAATTTCTGCAATTTTTGTTTTAGTAGGAGTTTTGAGCAGGGATTTGGGTGTGATGGGAAATTCTATAATTCTTTCAACGTTAGTAATAGTTGGGCCTCAAATTTTTTTCAGACATCAAAAGCATAAATATTTAAAAGAAATGGAAACAAGGTTTCCTACTTTTTTAAGGGATGTGGTTGAAACAATTCGCTCAGGAATGCCTTTTCATCAATCAGTTATTTTAAACAGTAATATAGATTATGGAAAACTTTCTACTCATGTTAAAAGAATGGCACATCAACTTTCTTGGGCAATTCCGTTTGATAAAGCTATAAATTATTTTTCACAAAGGGTTAGAGAAAGCAAAAAGCTTTCTTCTGGCTTAAGAACAATAAGAGAATCTTTTAGGTTTGGTGGGGATGTTATCTCAACATTAGAATCTGTTGCAGATAGCATGACGATAGTTGAGGAATCTGAGAGGGAGAGGAAGAGCTTGTTAAGTCAATATGTAATTCTGATGTATGCAATTTCCTTTATGTTTGTAGGTATAGTTGTTGCTATAAACAAGCTTATGATACCCATATTTCAAGTTGCTACTGAAAGTCAAGCAGGAGTTTCGTTTGGTGGAATGAGGGGAATGGGCTTTAGCTTAACTAACCCATGCTCCCAAACTGTTGGTTTTGGATATATGATTTGTCAAAGTTTTGATATGATTTCAAATGCCTTAGGAATGGGAAGTGTTTTTGATGAAAAAAACATAGGAGCTTATTATGTTTCTTTATTCTTTTTAATGAGTGTAATAGTCTCATTCTGCTCAGGAATAGTTGCTGGACAAATAAGTGAAAATTCTGTAGTGGCTGGGATTAAACACAGCATAATAATGGTTTCAGGGGTGGTAAGCTCTTTCTATATCTTAGTTTATCTCAAGTTCCTTGGTGCTTAAGATTTAAAGTTAGGATTTAAAATTATTAATTATGAAAGCTCAACTAAGCTGGGAGTTTATTGCAACAGTATTCCTTTTCATAATTTCAACACTTTACTTCCTTTTCATAATTTTCCAAATTTCTCCTTTCATCAAATACGGGATAGAAGCAGAAACAAAAAGAGCAAAGGCTTTTAAAATTTCTGAAATTTTAATTAGCGACCCAGGAGAGCCAGCTGATTGGGGCAAAGATTACTTTAGCTCTTCTCTTGCAACTTATAGGCTCCCTATAAACTTTTCTGGTCATAGTTTTATAGTCCCAAACTATTCCCTTTTAATTTCAATCGATACGCAACAATTAATTTCTAACAACAAATTGGACGAAAATTGCAATAGCATAAGGTTTACTGACGAAAGCTTTAATTCTCTTCCCTATTACTTAGAGAGCGGTTGTAATTCGCAAAATACGAGAATTTGGGTTAAAACAAATTTGCTTTTAAACAAGAACAGAACAATTTACATGTATTATTATGACTCTACTCTTCAATCTTTGAGTAACCCAAAAATGATTTTTGATTTCTTTGACGATTTTTCGGATTCAAGCTATACGAATGAGAGGTGGTATTTTGAAAATAAGTAAAAGGATAATAATAGGTTTTCTAATATTTTTTTCTATTTTTTTGCGAAGTGCGAGGGCAATTACCTATATTGATAATTGTACGATTTTGAATATTACGGGAGAAACTTATGTTTTAACCGCTAATATAATTAAGTCAGTTAACGAAATTTGCATGAATATTTCTCATAATAATATTATTTTAGACTGCCAAGGTTATACTATAAATGGGGTTGGTGCTTCAACCACTTACGGAATTTATATTTCTCGTGCTTCGTATCAAAACACAAACATAACTATAAAAAACTGTATAGTAACTAATTGGACCTATGGCATTTATCTTTCTTCCAGCTCAAACAATTCAATAATCAACTCCGTAGCTAACAATAATCTTTGGACAGGTATCTACCTCTCTTCAAACTCCAATTACAACACAATAATCAACTCAACCTCAAACTCAAACTCTTATTACGGCATTTATTTTTATTTAAGCTCAAACAATAAAATAATCAACTCAACCTTTAACTCAAATTCTCAATACGGCATTTATTTTTATTCAAGCTCCAACAACCAAATAATCAACTCAACCTCAA